>CAMLIF010000051.1 GCA_946479985.1 uncultured Flavobacteriales bacterium | reverse complement strand
AAATCATCAACTCAACTTTTAAAACACCTTTTCAAAAAGCGATCATTAATTTGCGTTTTACGTCTAATTACGTTGGTAATATTCAAAACGGGTTTATGTCGAAGTATGATTTGTCAATGGCACAATTCAATATTCTTCGTATTCTCAGAGGCGCAAAAACAGCAATCAGTGTGAATACTGTGAAAGACCGCATGATTGAAAAGTCGCCCAATACAACGCGCTTAATGGATAAACTGATCGATAAGAAATTGATCAACCGCATGCGCTGTGACAAAGACAGAAGAGTTCTTTATGTTGAGATCAGTGAAGACGGACTTGACTTGCTGAGCAAGATCGATCATGAAATCGACAATGAAAGACCATTAGATTTCTCAGGCAATCTTTCTGCCGATGAAGCCGAGCAATTAAGCAATTTACTCGATAAGTTACGCGGATAATTCAATCCGGGAAACTGATCACTCCTTTTCTCTTACATGAACTTAACACACAAGCTTTTAATAGCATTTAGCTTCTTTTCGTTTACTTTTTATTCGACTGCCCAGGTAAAAACAGGTTCTGTTGACGGGGTTGTTCTTGATTCAACGCTGATCACCCCAATTGAACTGGCTCTTGTAAGCATTCATAAGGTAAAGGATTCAAGTTCTGTAGCTTCTATTTATACCAATGAAAAAGGCGAGTTCGTACTCGAAGATGTTCCTTTCGGTTCTTATTATGTTCGTGTCTTTTCAGATGAGTACAAAACGAAGTATATAAATAATGTTGATATTCTTGCTCAAAAACCTTTGCGGAAATTGGGGAAGATTGCTTTAGTTACCACGGCCGGGCAAATCGGAGAGGTAGTGATTACTGCTGATAGAAACCCGCTAACGACTGGAATCGACAAAAAGACATACAATGTTGGTGAAGACATTTCTGTAACCGGCGGAAGTGCAAATGATGTCCTGAACAATATTCCTTCTGTTGAAATTGATCAGGATGGCAAAGTTTCACTAAGAGGTGATGGCAATGTAACAATACTGATTGACGGCAGGCCCAGTAATCTGGCCGGTGGAAGCAGTAAAAGCTTGCTGGACGGGCTTCCGGCGGGTTCTATTGAACGTATTGAAATTGTAACCAATCCTTCTGCCAAATATGATCCGGACGGAACTTCGGGAATCATCAATATCATTTTGAAAAAGAACGTAAAGCGCGGTTTAAACGGAAATTTTCAATTCTCAGGAGCAACCGGAAATGCCTATAACGCTTCTGCCGGGATGAGTTTGAGAAACACTAAAATAAACCTGTACGGGAGTTACGCTTTTGATTACAGAGAAGGCTATAGAAACAACTATTCAACACTTACACAGCAGCAGAACGACAGCAATTATTATTTGAATCAGAATAGGTTCGGAACCGATCTTAACAATACGCATACAGCGAAAATAGGAATGGACCTCTATTTGAATGATCGAAATACGCTTTCATGGAATCTTTCCGGGAACACCGGTTTGCGTGAAAGAACTGGTGATCAATACAATATCCGATATACTGATTTTGAGGATACAACCGAATTCTGGACAAGATTGTCGTCCGATCCCACAAATAACAACAATCTGGATGGTTCTGTCGGGCTTCATCATGATTTTAAAAAATCTAAAGGAACTATCGATTGGAATGTCTACCAGTCTTTTGCTGAAATTGAAAACGTAGGCGACTATTCTCAGTTGTTCTCTTTCCCCAATGACAGCTCTTATCGTCAAACCCTGACATCTACAGAGCGCTCTCAGTTCACAACAGCAAGCATGGACATTGTTCGTTACCTGAACAAGAATATACGCACTGAAAGCGGTTTAAAACTTATTCACCGTCAAATGTCCGTTAATTCGAATATGTACACAACAAATGATACCGGAGATTTTACCTTCGATAGTTTGGGATACTTTCAATATCAATACACCGAACGCATTTATTCTGCCTATGGAATTGCGGCAAGTTCTTATAAAAAAATTAGTTACCAGGCGGGGATCCGATTGGAACAAAGTTTCCAGGAACCACGTCTTCTTTCAACCGGGCAGAATTTTCTGAATAAGTATTTCAATGTATTCCCTTCGGCACACGCGCGTTATCAAATAAAAGAAGGAAAAGAATTCTCAATCGGATACAGCAAACGTATTAACAGACCAAGTTCGGAAAGTTTGAATCCATTCACCAGTTATGCAGATCCTTTCAACCTGCGAAAAGGAAATCCAACCCTAACTCCGGAGTATATTCATTCCATTGATTTGGGATTCGAGAAATCACAAGGGAAATTTACCTATACAATTGCTGCTTACCAGCGTTTTTCGAAAGATGTGATCAGTCGTGTAAAGGAATTCTATCCGGATGGCACATCTGCCGGAACTCAGGCGAATATTGATAAATCGGTTTCAACCGGTGGAGAATTAGTGCTACAATACCGTCCAATTCCAAAATGGAGAATGATGGTTTCGGCAAACGGGAACTACATTAAGTACAGTGATCAATCCGGTACTTCATCTGCCAATTACAACAGAGAAGGTTTTGTGTTGTCTTTCAAAGGAAGCACAACAGTAGAATTAATGAATAAAACGTTGATTTTACAGGCGAATGGAAGAATTAGTATGCCATCTGTAACTCCGTCCGGAATTATGCGTCCGCGAGGAAGTTTTGATTTATCTGCAGATAAAACGTTCATGGATGGAAAGTGGGGAGTAGGATTGCGGATAACGGATGTTTTCAATACCCAGGGATTCAGATTTTATGTGGATCAGCCACTTGCTCAACAAGATGTTGAATTCAAATGGCTGACCCGTCGAGTTTACCTAAGTATCCGTTATCGCTTCGGGAAGGTAGACCTAGACAAGTCTAAGTCAGCTTCCGGCGGAAGTGGAGGAGGGTTCGACTTTTGATCAAACTTTCTCTTGCTTTTTACCTGCAAGACACTCCTGAACCTGCATGTGCACACCCAAGTGTACCAATGCTTTGTCGAAAGCTGATTTCTTTCTGACATTCTGACGTTTCTGTAGTGTTTTCATAACGCTTAATTTACTTCTGAAAGTTATGCAAATAACCTGCCACAAAAAACCGGTATTGAGTGAACAGTATCCACAACTGATTCTTAATATCAATAATTCGTACTAACGGTAAATGGTACAGGCTGATTGCCAAAAAAAACTAAAATAAACCGTGTAACATTCAAGCTATTTTTCTTTCCTATTGATAAATCATTAAAAGAACAGTACTTTTGTACCCGCAAATCTGCAACCAGAGCAAACAAAACTATGATCGATACGGGACTTTTTGAAGCAAAAAAATTATATCCATTTCAGGAGAAAACTGTTGCTACTATTATCGATGAACTCGATAAAAATGGTTTCGATTTCAACCTGTTGTTTCAGCTGCCTACTGGTGGAGGAAAAACAGTTATTTTCAGTGAAGTAGCTAAGAAATTCATTGAGAAGTATAACAAGAAAGTACTTATTCTCACTCATAGAATTGAGCTTTCCGTACAAACATCCAAACAGCTTTCTGCCATTGGTATCGGAAATAAGATCATTAGTTCGGAAGTAAAGAATCTGAAAGACGAAGATCACCACTGGTGTTATATCGCCATGGTAGAGACTTTAAATAATCGTCTCCAGGAAGATGAGAACTTTGTTGACGGAGTAGGCCTGGTAATTGTCGATGAGGCACACTACAACAGTTTTAGAAAAATTTTCCAATATTATTCAGGAGCGAACATTCTTGGCGTTACCGCAACTCCTTTAAGCTCAAACAAATCACTTCCTTTAAACGATCATTACAACAAACTCATTGTTGGAGAAAGTATTCTTTCTTTAATTGGTGGAGGATATTTAGCTGATGCAGAAACTTTTACATACGACGTTAACCTGCACGGATTGAAGATCGGAACAAACGGTGATTTCACTGTTTCGTCTTCTGAAGTTGTTTACGGAAACTACTTCATGCAGGAGAAATTGTTATTTGCTTACGAAGAAGTTGCTGTAGGACAAAAAACGCTGATTTTTAATTCGGGAATTGAAACATCCCTTCGTGTAGAAGAGACTTTTAAGAAACGTGGGTTTAAAATCCGACACCTGGATTCTACTTTTAGTGATAAAGACCGTAAAGATGTTCTTTCATGGTTTAAAGAGACTCCTGATGCTATTTTAACCTCAGTAGGAATCCTTACAACCGGTTTTGATGAGCCGACTGTTGAAACGATCATTTTGAATCGCGCCACGCGTTCATTAACACTTTACCATCAAATGATCGGTCGTGGTTCACGTCGTTTGCCGAATAAAGATAAATTCCGTTTAATTGATTTGGGGAACAACGTTCGCCGATTTGGTTTGTGGCAGGATTATATCAACTGGCAGGATGCATTCCGTTTTCCTGATCGTTTTCTGGAATCACGTTTGAGTGAAGGTGATGATCTGGAGTTTGAGGTTGAATTCGAATTTCCCCGTCACATGGAACAATTGGTTGATACGGCATTTCTGGAATCGTTTTCAATGCGCGACGTTTATTACGATTGTATAGATAAGGGCGAGAAAGGAAAATTAGCTGTTGATCTTTCTTTGGAGAATCACTGCGAAGGAATTGTACGTAAAGTTTCGGAATTTGACGAGGCTCTGAAGATTCAGGACGCTTTGCAGGAGCATATTGAACATCGTTTGAAGCTTTACACGAAATGTATCGCGAAGAGTACTCCTAATTACTTTAAGTATTTAATGGAGACATATAACCGTCAATTACGTCAGGAATTGCGTAAGGTTATTGAGGATTAATTATAGAAAGAAAAAAGAGTGCGAACGAACGAAACTAAATTCGTTTTTCATATATCTACATATTTTATCGGGAATCATCTTAGCGAAATCGTTAAGATGATTTTTTTTTGATTTTAGGATAAGGGTACATAGTCGGTCTGCCGCGGCGGACATTACGCCTTCGGAATGAAAAACAGAAAGTGCTTTTTCATGAGTTAAGCCGCAGAAAGTAGAATTGAACGCATTGAGACAAAACCAGGTTTCAAGACTGGAATCCGCTAAAAGTAGAGCAGAACCCGAAAAAAAGTCAAAAAAAGAGGGGTAAGCTACTCTTATCGCACCGCTACAACCTCATACCTTTGCTACGTTCCCGTCCTGGAGGATTAAGAGGGAGCTGGTCGTAAAAGACTTACCCCACCGCAAAAGTAGTAATTTCTTAGTGTTTTCAAAGCTTTCGATGGTAAACTAATTGATATTTTATAGAAAATGTATTAGGTGCGCATACAAAAAGGATTGTTGAAAACTTTGTTTATAGCTGATTATGTGTAAATTAGCTACCTATTTTCGCAAGAATGAGAACACTACTACTTTCGTTTGTCCTTTTCACTACAGCAATTTTCGGTCAGGAGGATAAAATTAATTACACGGACTCAACTGGTTTAAGACAAGGTGATTGGCAAATTTTAGGCTCAGAAGTACCTGAATTCGGAATTGAACCGACAAGCATCGCTGAAGAAGGAAAATATGTGAACAATCAAAAGATTGGTCCATGGATTCGATACAACAAAACAGGCACCCAGGCAATTTCTCTTATCATTTATGAAATAGATCCTGTTTCAAAGGAGTCTGAGCGCGTTTCTATTCATAGTTATAAATATCATAGTAACGGTCAGTTGGCACTATTGCCTTATGCAGGTAAGTGTAAAATGAAGGCAAATTTCAAACGATTTGACAGCACGGGCGCTTTACTTGAGCTAATGGAATATGATAGTTTGGGCAATGAAGAAATGTCAATTACAAAAGTAGAAGCTTCCACACTTGCGGAAATGCCCTATTTTCAGGTGCCACCCACTTTTAGTTCGTTCAATGAAGTAGATTCTGCCGTGCCGTCAATCAAGGAGTACCTGACAGAAAACGGAACTTTCATTGTCGATTACGGTCATACCAAATTTATTTCCGGGAACTTTAAAGACGGAGTTCTGGTTGAAGGAAAAGAATGTATTTTGGACGAAATGTATTCACTTGTTTCTGCAAGAATCTACAAAGAAAAGGCTTACGTGATAAGCTACAAATGATTTAAGCTTTTATATTCGAAAGTCAAATATCCCGTGTGTTTCTCATGGCCGGGTGAAAAACCATTTCTTGTTAACACTGCAATAGCTTCTCTGTTTTCCTGTTTTGTATAAGCATCAACCTGGTTGAGTTTTATTATTTCAATTCCGAATGAAATTGCCAGTTGCATAGCTTCAGACATAAATCCTTTCCCTCTGAATCCGGGTTTCAGAATAAACCCAATTTCACCGATAGCAGCAGTGAATCCACGATAGTAGCCAATAAAGCCAACCAGCTCTTTAGAATCCAAATCCTGGATCACCCAATTAATTCCATCACCTTCCAGATAATTCACATCTATCTTTGATTGAACAATTTGTCCTTCATTCCTGTTTTTAACGGTCTTACCGTCGTACGTCATGATTTCAAGAACTTGTTCCAATTCACTTGATTTCAATTCGCGAAGTAAAACGCGTTCGGATAACAATTCGGGAAACACTTTGTAAGGAGGGAGATTCAACATAATTTAGCTAACCTGGATAAGTGTTTCGTCAAAAAGCTCCATTTCGTTTTGCTTCAAAAGCAACTTTATCTGACCGATATATTGTGCGTTTTCATGAAGCGCTTTGAACAAAAGAGGAGCGAGCCACTCACTATTTGTTTGAATTCCCTGGTTATATTGCATGAAAACATTGAGCCATTGCTGATGATTGTCTCGTTCCAGCTGTTCCCAATATTGTTCCGGAAGTACGTCTTCCAGATCAGATTCAATTTCCTGGTCAAGAATAGCGCATACTGCAATGTGCTGCGCATTGATAAGTTTCGAAATCACAGCTTTCAAATCCCATGGAATATCCTGATCATCCTTCGTGAGATGAAAAATACAGCTCAGATTCAACTGGTGAATGTATGAAAAGCGCTGTTGAAAGAAATCGAGCATTTACAATTGTTTCAACGCAGAAATAGTAGCTTTCGGATCAGCACTTCCAAACACGAAGCTCCCTGCAACCAAGGCTTGTGCGCCTGCTTCAACCAATAATTTGCCCGTTTCCAGGTTCACGCCGCCATCCACTTCAATGATTGCAGAAGATCCTTTTTCAGAGATCAATTGTTTTGTTTGACGTACTTTGTCAATTGCCCCGTGAATGAATTTCTGTCCGCCGAATCCCGGATTTACTGACATAATCAAAACCAGATCCAAATCGGCAATTACGTTTTCCAGGGCAGATACCGGAGTATGTGGATTCAAAGCAACACCTGCTTTCATGCCAGCTTCTTTAATAGCAGCAATTGTTCTGTGCAAATGAGTACAAGCTTCGTAATGAACAGTCAGAATGTCAACGCCGGCTTTTGCGAAATCTGCAATATATTGATCCGGATTCACAATCATAATGTGACAATCGATTGTTTTCTTAGCTACTTTCTTTAAAGCCGAAATCACAGGGAATCCAAAAGAGATGTTCGGTACAAAAACGCCGTCCATCACATCCACATGAAACCAATCGGCCTCACTTTGATTGATCAGTTCAAAATCGCGTTCCAGGTTACCGAAATCGCATGATAGAATAGAGGGAGCAATTATTACAGACATTTTTTTGAGAATTTCCGGTAAAATTACTAATTACTAATGGCGAATTACAAATTCGATCAATTATCAATGACAGAATTATCAACTATCTAGAAGTTAAGTAAAATGATTAATCGAATTTATAGAGGTGTTTGTGCTTTCGTGTTTCACCTTTCTTCCAAGGTTCTTTCTGATTTGGATCTACAGTCTTTTCAACGATATAAAAAGAGTTTTTTTCTTTTTTAAAACATTGTTACCACTATGTTGATAGGTGCGCCATCCATCTGGACTGTAAACAGTGATTTCCGAACACGTACGGTCTAATCCAACAATGTCAAGATTCGTTTTGTAATCCATTTCTAGCTGGATGCTGTCGAAATTCAAATCGGATTTGTGAATGGAAAATGTATAATCTCCTTGTGAATGTTCGATTTGATTAACCTTAATGGATCCTGAGTAATAGGTTAAACTATCTTCTAAGTACTTAAAAACAAAGTCAATACTATCACTCGGATTTTGGGATGAACAGACATAAGTTGTTGTCGGTGTTTGAATGGAATCAAAAACAAATTTCCAGCTCCGCAAATTCTTTTTAATTCGACCTTTTCCGTAATGTGTTCCAGTGCAATGATGAAAATAGTACTCGAATGCATTTCCATCATGAACCACGTAGTATTCACTATACATTGGAGTAAACTGATTGCGCAGTGTATCCTGAGAAAAACTGACATTCAAATTAAGAAGGAATAGAAGTGAATTTAAATATTTCATGAACCCAAGATGGCGAAACAAAGTCGTTTCCATAAAACAGTCTCAACCTTTTCAATTTTCTCCACCTTTGGCGGATTCAATTCAAAATCAGCCTTTCATCCACTTCAAATATGCTTCATCGCGCTTGTAAACATCGGCGTGAAAGCAAAGTTTGCCCTGAGTTGTTGTAGAAACAGTGATATAATCTATCTGAACAGTAATTGGTTCCCGCAAAGGAATAATCATGTGTTCTTTACGCGCTACAACTGAATCTAATGAATCCGGAATGAATTTCTGACGTTTGTCGCGATACAGAATATATCTCGCCAATGAATCCGGCATATCACAACGCACACAGCCGTGAGAATAGGCTCTGACATCTCTGTTGAAGAAACTTTTCGACGGTGTATCGTGCACATACACTCCGTAGGTGTTGTTGAATTCAAATTTGATTAATCCAAGAGCATTGTCATCGCCCGGATCCTGGGTAACTCTGAACGGGAAATTGGTTTCTTTGTATTTTCTCCAGTTAATTGACAGCGGATCAACTTCTACACCGCCACGATAAACCTTATAATGATTCTTTGCGGCATAATTCGAGTTTGCTTTCTGAGCAGGTAAAAATTCTTTCGATGCAATAGATTGCGGTTGTGTCCAAAAAGGAAGCGCGATAATACTTCTGATTGAAGACGTCAACTGAGGAGTTGTGTTTTCAGGTTTTCCGACAACAACCCTATGCTCGGAATAAAGCGTATCATTAATGTAAAAACGGAGTTTATATTCCGGAATATTGATCCAGACATATTTCTCAGGGAAAGCACTTCTCCAGCGCCATCTTTCCAACGACAAAACGGCGCGTTCTACCTGGTGCTGCTGGCTTTCTCCCAATAGTTCAACCGTGTATTTTCCAAGAACTGCATCATCTTTCAAAGCATGCTCAACCTGGAATGTTTTCAAAGCTGTTTCAAAATCTTCTTCCGGAGCATCTTTTTTAAGATAACCTTTCTCTACCAATGCTTCTTTTGATAGTTTTTCCGCTGCAAGTGTATCTTCTTTAATTGTTGGTATTTTAAATGATTTGGCAGAAATCTCCTTCTTGTAAACCTGATTAAATAGCGCTTTTGCTATATTTCGGTAATACGGATTATTAGGGCCCATAGAAGCAAGCCATGTCCCGAATTTCTGAACGGTATCAAATTCTTTTAAGCGTTGTAATACCAGTTCATCGGCCCCGGGAAGTTTTGTGCGCATTTTGTTGGTGGAAGTATCCATAATCCCCACTTTCAGATCATTTATCATTTGTGAGAACTGTGCTGTTAACTGTAATTCTTTCACTATCAATTCATGCGCAATCTTTTGTTCTTTATTTCGGTCCAGCCGTTTTTTTGGTAAACCAATAGCATTTTCATTTTCAATCAAACCAATAAATTTCTCACCTTTTTTCTCAAAAGTGGAATCATTTGTCCAAATAGGTTTGTATCCGCGTTTTTCGTAAATAAATCCGAGCTGTTTCACGAAAGCTTCATCGTAACCCATTTCAGCGACCAATTCCTGCTCAACAGCCAATTTCAGGCGTTTCTGCATGGCAATTTTATCGTCGAAAACTGGATCTGTAGGTGGAATATCGGACCCACAACTGGAAATACACAATACGATGGTAATAAAGAGTAGCCCGGAAAGTATTTTCATGTTTGATTAATCAGCAATTTTGTGGCAAAGATACACTAGTTATTATGATGGACACGCAATTTTTTTCAACATACATTTTGATCGGTGTAACAGTAATTGTTTCGCTTGTAGGTTTTAACGACCGCAATTTTATGGAGAAATATTTGAATTCTCCGTATCTAATGAAACATCATGGAGAATGGTACAGATTATTTTCACATGCCTTTTTACACGCGGATGCAGCGCATCTGATATTCAATTGTATCACCTTATTCTATTTCGGAAGGCCGTTAGAAGAGTTTTTCATTTATAAATATGGCGTTTTGGGCGGAGAAGGATTTTTCTGGTTCCTGGTCATAAGCTCCATGGCACTTTCATCAACCATTTCTTATTTCAGGAATAAAGACAATCAGAATTACAGATCTATCGGTATTTCCGGCGTAACAAGCACCCTGGTCTTCGGATTTATTGTACTGGCTCCTTTTGCAAAACTTGGATTGATGTTTATTCCGGTTCCGCTTCCGGCCTGGATCTTCGGTTTGATCTATTTAGGCTTCGAAATCTACTCAGACAGACAAAAAAAGTCAAATATTGCTCATGATGCCCATATTGCTGGTGCTATTTACGGTATAATTATTATTTTTCTGACAAATATCGAAACGGTATTGGGGAATTTCAACTCTTTAAATTCATGAGCGAGCAAGAACTCTTTGTAAACAATAACGGGACAATAATCAGTAATACCGGGCCTTCTATTCATGCGGGAAACCGAGGCTACACTTATGGCGATGGCTTGTTTGAAAGTATCCGGATAATGAATGGAAAAGCGCTGAACGTGGTGAACCATTACCAGCGACTTGTTCAGGGAGGTTTGGCCATAAAAATGCGTTTTCCTTCCTATTACTCCGTTGAGTTTTTCGAAAAACAAATTGCAGAGCTTATTCAATTATGCAAAGTCACTGAGGGCGGTCGAATCCGGCTTTCTATTGATAGAATGGGAGGCGGGACTTATTTGCCGGATGTAAATGAAACCAGTTATTACATCGAATGTTATCCGATGGAGAACAATCTGTTCGGATTAAACGCAAAAGGCCTGGAAGTTGATTTGTACCAGGATATTAAAAAGCAGATCTCACCACTATCGAACTACAAAACCAAGAACGGAATCATCTACGTTTTAGCTGCTATTTCAGCCAAGGAGAAGGGCTTAGATGATATGCTTCTTATGAACGACAAAGGTCAAATTCTTGAAAGCTCTCACAGTAACTTATTCGTTGTAAGCAATGGCGTTTTATACACTCCAAGTTTGGCCGACGGATGTTTGGCGGGAACTATGCGCATGCAGGTTATTAACCTGGCAATCAAACATAAGCTGAAAGTATACGAGTGCCCGATTTTACCCTCAAACCTGCTTGTTGCTGATGAATTGTTCTTAACCAATGCCGTTCGCGGAATTACATGGATCGGCGGCTACAGAACAAAACGTTATTTCAATACAACAGCTCGTAAGATCGTTACTTTCCTGAACGACGAGTGGGAGAATTATTGATTGTGAGCTAAAATCGGAGTAACAAAAATGTATGTTGCCCTTATAGGTTTCATGAAACAAATTCTACTCCGCAATGATCAGTAAACTGTCTTTTTCGATTGTTTTCCTTTTTGCCATTCAGGCATTTGGACAGGTTGATGACGGATTTTGGTCTGTTCCCCAAAGGGAAAATGAAACTGATTATTACAGTCAGCTTTGGAAGAGAGCGGTTCATTTTGAAAACGGCTGTGTTCCCTTCCGGGAAAACAAGAAATGGGGAATAGAAGATCTTTCCGGAAAGGTTGTTCTTGCCGCTGTTTATGATTCTATTCTTCCCGGACATATCAACCATTGTGTAGTCGTAAAAAATGGTAAATATCAAGTGCTTAACGAAGCTTTTTTGCCGGTTTTCAATGAGGAAATGAATTTTATTGAATATAACAGCGACGAATACAGGCTTACCGATAAGAGTGGTCAGATAGCTTCTTATCGTTACGGCAGCAATTATACAAACAGAGAATATGAGTTGATTCCAGCACACTGGAACACCAAAAATCACCTGGTTAAAAGACCAAAACCTACTAAGAAACCCGAGCCGAACGTAAAATACGCCTGGTCAACAAGTGAAAATAACATCATCACCTTTACAACATTTGAAGTTATCGAAGGAACGAATTTATCTGTCTGCAAACTTTATAATGGAGCAGAACTCTACAAAACTTTCAATGTAGAAACGGATGAAGCGAAATACTTGGGCGGATTTTATTTTCTTTCGGGAAGCAAATCAAAACAAATCGGGTGGGTGATCGATATTCGAAATATGGATACAATAATGACTCTTCTGAGAACTGAATTGAGTTATTTTGAAGATTCAGGAAAATCTTATTTTCTCCAAAAACACCTTTCAGAAAAAGAAACCTCCACAGTGATCATTTCTGTTCAGCGAGATACAATTTTTCAGAAAGAAGGAGATTACAGTTATCAATCAGGATTTTTGCTAAAAAAGCAGTTAAAGGATACTTCGTCCGGTATTGTTGAATTGTATTCGTTTCCGGAAAGGGAATTATTGCAGGCAAATGTAATTGTTGAACATTTCATGGAAGATTTCCTGCTGCTGCGCAGAAATGGGACTGATGAACATCTTTTGTATAAGAACGGAAAGCAGATCTATTCGTTTTGTGCTGAGCGGATCAATGGAATCTTGAGTCCGGGCTACCCGGGAAATGATCCTGTAGTTGCCATTCAATATGAAGATACTCCACAAACATATAGAACCGATATTGTTACAAATAGCGGAAAGTTCATCTTTTCAACCGATTATCTTTCGGGATTTGACTTCAACAAGGAGTTTAACCAGATTTGTTTGATTACTGAGGATCATGACGGAATGCAGTATGCAGTTTATGATGAACGCAACGAGTGTTTTCATTTTAGCGTACCAAACCCTGAATATTTTCATCAGGTTGCTCCAAACATTCTTTATTACACGGAAATACAATACTCAAATAATGGCGCGGGGCTACAGGTTTCACTTGTTGATTTCGACGGCAATTGCCTGAAAGAACAACTCTTTAATGGTGTACGCAGTTTCTCTCTAAATGGTAAAAGCTTCCTCATGACCTATGATGGGACTGATTTAGTTGCCTATACAGAAAATTTAGATACCATTTGTTCCAATTGCTGGATCAATGAGATTTGGAGTCAATACGAAACAAAACCGAATCGTGAATTTGTAGCACTGTCTGACAGAAGTACTAACCATATAGAAATTCTGGATGAAAACCTGAAACGAGTGCTCCCTGAGACATATCTTGCCGCATGGTATTTTGAATACGGTGACTTTTTCGCAGTATTGAACGATGATCTTGAGATTGAGTACATTCGTTATTCAGATACAGAATACAGTAAGCAAAAATGACAAAAATCCCGGCATATTTTAACTGGAGCGGCGGCAAAGACAGCACCTTGGCGCTTCACAAAATACTTGAAGAGAATAAATACGATATCAAATATTTGCTGACAACCGCCAACCAGGATCATCAGCGTGTGGCTATGCATGGGGTTCGGCTGGAATTAATGCAGCAGCAAGCCAAAAGTCTCGGAATTCCGTTAATGATCATTGAGTACAGTTCTTCGGCAACCATGGAAGAATATGAAAATGCTATGAGCAGAGGAATTCAACCGATTTTGGATGAAGGAATCGGAACTGCTGTTTTTGGTGATATTTTCCTCGAAGATTTGAAGGAATACAGAATCAATAAGCTGAAAGGAATAGGAGTGGAGGCCATTTTTCCGCTGTGGGGAAGGGATACTACTGAATTAATCAACGAATTCATTGATCTGGGATATAAAACCATTATTGTCTGCACAGATAACAGCAAACTGGACAACAGCTTTATCGGGGAAACAATTACAAAGAAATTAATCGATAGGTTGCCTAAAAACGTTGATCCTTGTGGTGAAAACGGTGAATTTCATACGTTTGCTTATGCCGGTCCGATTTTCAAAGAAACCGTTCAATTCAAGATCGGGGAAACTGTAGAACGCAAATACGAAGGAAAATCAGCTGACCTGGAAGAAAAGAACTGGGGCTTCCTGTTTATTGATCTGGTTTGAGATTGACTTGTAACTCTCACAAATTACATTGTAACGAGTTGAGATGACGTTGTAACCACTACACATTGCGTTGTAACAAAGTTCACATTGCTTTGTAATGAGTTGAGATGACGTTGTAACTCCCACACATTGCATTGTAACAAGTTCACATTGCTTTGTAACGAGTTGAGATCGTCTTGTAACTCCCGCACATTGCTTTGTAACAACTTCAGATTGCTTTGTAATGAGTTGAGATCGTCTTGTAACCACTACACATTGCGTTGTAACGAGTTCAGATTACTGTGTAAGACTTGTAACAGGGAGTTTGGGAGTGTTGAACGAGTCATTATCAGTGGAAAACAAAATAATCTATGTAACCGGAGCTACTTCCAGGTTCACCAAATTCGAATTGTAATAACGTGCATCGTCGCTGACCTCATTTTTCACCCAATCAGGAAGTGAAAACGTTTCTTCTTCCGACTGCAATTCTATTTCGGCGACAATGAGTCCGGCAAGTTTTCCTTTGAAAACATCAATTTCCCATTTCTTTTCGCCGTGTATCATCTCGAACCGGTCTTTGGTAAGTACTTTGCTGCAAAAGTTGTCGAGTAAATGAATTGCGTCATTAACCGGGATCTCATATTCAAATTCATCACGCGAAATTCCTGCGGTTTTACCTTTTATCGTTAAAAAAGCTTTGTCGCCTTTTGTTCTGACACGGACTGTTTTTCCTTCCGAATCCATGATATAACCTTGCCTGATCGACCTTGGCTCCAAATACCGAATCACATCAAACACAGATTCTTTCACTAAAAACTTACGCTCTATTTCCTTCATATAACTTCAATCGACAACAAGATACACCAAAATTTCAGGCAACCGGAAACTTTCAAATGTGTATTTTCGTTCGTAATTATACAGAAAATATATTCAGTTGTCGGGGATGATCTTGATAAAACCAACAGAAACGGAGCAAAAAGAATGGGATTCTCTCGTAAAGAAATACAAGGGAACTGTTTTTTCTGAATCACGTTATCTGAATGCTTTAGACCTTGACTGGATGATTTGTTACAACAATGACAGAACCGGCGGCATGATCTGTCCTTTCACAGTTAAAGGAGGACAGCGTATTCTCATCAATCCGATTTACCATCAGTTCACCGAATGGATCGGAGCGGGAAGCATTGATAAAGATGCTATTGAGTTTTTAAAGCGGAAATTTCAAATTGCCGAACTGAATGTACGTTCTATTGTTTCCGGTTCATCTCAACTTGTACATCAGGTAATTAACAACAAAAATCGCTCAATCAATACTTTAGCAAAAAGAATGCTCAAGAAATCGCAGCATTACGAAATCAGGTTAAACACAGAGATTGAAGCCATCAAAAAACTGATTGCCGACGAATTAAGTGACCGGATTGCGGGAATGACTTTGAAAAACCTGGAGAATCTGGGGAACCTGGCAAAAGCTTTTTCTTCCAGCGGGTTGAGATCGTATTGTGCTTATTCAGAGAACAAGTTCGCCGGAGGAATCTGGATTTTGGAAAACGAAACACAATTCATGTATTTAAAAGGAACAGCGTTTTCCGAAGCCAAAAAGGATGGAGTTATCTACAGTCTGATGAATAAAGCAATTGAAGACTGCCTGAATATTAATAAACAATTCGACTTTGGAGGTTCAAATGTGCCGAATGTACAACGATTCAACTACAATTTGGGTGGAGTGGATAACACTTATTCTCAGCTGAAATGGAATCATGCTCCGTTTTGGTGGAACTGGATGCGGGATTTGAAAAATAAGATTCGTAAGTAGTTTTAAACCAGGGAACGAACTCTAAACCTTTAGCTCTTTCCTTGTAGACTCTAAAGATTCCGTTATATTTGTATATCAACAGTAAATCTGCTAGAACTAGCAATCAAAAAACGTATGTTTCCAAAAAAGAACGTTCCCAGATGGATCATTTTACTTCTTGACGTTTGCATTTCAGCCACTTCGCTGCTGCTTGCCTATTTGATTCGCTTTGATATCAAGGCCGATTCAGGGCTCTGGAAGGAAGAATGGGAAATATTATCAAAATCGATCCTGATTTTCTTCCTGGTAAGAATTCTGATCTTCTATTTGTTTGGAATTCACAAGGGAATTGTACGACATACTTCTACATCCGATTTCAGACGTTTATTTCTTGCTGTTACACTTTCGTCCATTTCATTTGCTGTGATTGGTCTGATTCGGTTTCATTTCTTCGACGGCTATTACCTTTTCCCGATTTCCGTACTGGTTATTGAATACCTGTTTTGCATATTCCTCGTTACCGTTTCCCGTTTCACTATTAAATTATGGTACCTCGAAACACAGAAAACAAAGGAAATTAAGACTCGTGTTTTGATATACGGAGCCGGTGTTTCCGGTCTGATCGCAAAACGTACAATTGAAAAAGACCGCTTGCTGCCAATGGAGGTGGTTGGTTTTGTAGATGATGATAAAAATCTGAAAGGTTCCAGAATTGAAGGAACAACCATCATTCATTCAAGCCAGCTGAAGAAAGCAATCCTGGATGAAGGAGTAAACCAGGTAATTCTGGCTATTCAGAACCCGGAGGCAGAAAACCAGCAGCATGTAGTTGATGTTTGCCTGGAACTGAATGTGGAGCTAAAAAAAGTTCCTAGCCCGAAAAGCTGGATCAACGGAGAATTCAGCGCCAAACAACTTGCTTCATTTAACATTGAAGACCTTTTGGGACGAAAACCAATCGTTCTGAACCAAAAAGCTCTGGAAGCAGCACTTTTAAATCAAGTTGTATTGGTGACAGGAGCGGCAGGTTCTATCGGATCTGGCCTGGTGCGACAGCTTTCCAACTATTCTCCTGAGAAAATTATTCTCTTTGACCAGGCTGAATCGCCAATGCACGATCTGGAACTTGAATTGCGCAACGAATTCCCGGACCAGGACTTTGAGATTATTATCGGAGATATACGCAATTACGACCGCGTGAAGAAAACCATGGAAACATTTGGTCCTTCATGGGTTTTCCATGCCGCAGCTTACAAGCACGTTCCGTTGATGGAAGAAAATCCGAGCGAAGCACTTCATACGAACGTAAAAGGAACCAAAAACCTGGTAGAACTTGCACAGAAATTCAAAGTCGGGAAATTTGTAATGATCTCAACGGATAAGGCTGTGAACCCGACCAACGTGATGGGAGCAAGTAAACGCATTGCAGAAATGATTGCCCAAAACGAAAACAAAAACGGCGGTACGCAATTCATTACCACGCGATTCGGAAATGTTCTGGGGTCGAATGGCTCGGTGATTCCACTGTTTAAAAAACAAATTGCCCAGGGCGGACCAATTACTGTAACCGATGAGCGGATTACCCGTTTTTTCATGACAATTCCCGAAGCCTGTCAATTGGTTCTGGAAGCCGGAGTAATTGGCTCGGGAGGAGAAATTTTTGTTTTCGACATGGGGAAATCAGTAAGAATTGTTGATCTGGCTAAAAACATGATCCGTCTTTCAGGTCTGGAGCTTGGAAAAGATATTGAGATAGTATACTCAGGGCTTCGTCCGGGAGAAAAGCTTTATGAAGAACTTCTGAGCGAGGAAGAATCAACTTTACCGACACATCATCCAAAAATTCTGATCGCAAAAGACCGTTCAACCAACGAAGAAAACATTCCAAAGATCAATGAATTAGTGGATTCTATCTGTGGTTCAACAAATCTTGAACTGGTTGAACGTATGAAACAGCTGGTTCCGGAATTTATCTCCAATAATTCAGAATTTTCAATGCTGGACCAAAAGAAAAAATTCAGCTGATAAATGTACAAAAACGAATAAAAATGAATACTCCATACAAACTACAGGTACGATTCTCTGACTGCGATATGATGCAGCATGTAAACAATGCCATTTATTTGAACTATTTCGAAGAAGCACGCATTCACTATTTTAGAAATATGCTGGGTGTAGATTGGGACTGGAAAAAAAACGGTATCCTGCTGCGTAAAAATGAATTGGAATATTTACGTCCGGTTTTACTTCACGAACCGGTAACCATTGAAGTTTTCCTGAAACATATAGGAGATAAAAGCTTTACACTTTCATACGAGGTAAAAGTATTCGATGAAATCAGAACAATTGGAACTTCCGTTTTAGTTTGCTACGACAGTATCAATAAAGCTTCCATCTCCATTCCCGCCAGAATGAAAACGGCATTGGAAACACTCGCTTTAAAACTTCCTCAATAATTGAAAAGCACTAAAAAACTCAATATCATGAAACAAGTTCTTATTCTTTTTTCAGTTCTTCTAACTGTAACCGGATTTTCTCAGCCAAATTTTGGAGTAGAGAAAAAAGACAGCTGCTACAAAAAAGCACAGGCAAGAGCAAAGAACAGGTTTGCAGAGTGGGAGTGCGGAAAACTCGCCGGCGTTGTTGATTGTAACGAGAAACTGGAGTTGGATCCGAATTCCGGCATTGTCATAACTACAGGAAACCATCAGCCGTTTTCCGGGACTTGTGAAACCTGCCACATGAACGGTTTGCACGAGCGCACAGTACGATTCGTGAATGGGAAAACAGAAGGAATAGACACAACAACATATATTGATGGCTGTATAAAGGTGATTCGTTCACATGTACAAGGCGCTGAGCACGGGCGCTGGGTTTACTATTTCGACTCAACAGAAATTGAAAGCTGGGTTAAGAATTACAATATGGGGCAGCTGCACGGTTACCAATATGATTTTGCAATAAACGGTGATACGATCAAAGTTGAAAACTACGTAAACGGACTGCTGACCGGTGAAAAACGT
This sequence comes from uncultured Flavobacteriales bacterium, assembly GCA_946479985.1. Next base: position 7,128 of record CAMLIF010000051.1, on the reverse strand, counting down.
ACTTTCAAATACAATCCGGCAACAAAGCATACATACATGGACAAAAAGACAAACTACAAAAACGGTTTGCTTGATGGCCCGTTCCTGATTTACAACAAAGACAGTGTAATCATAGAAGAAACTTATTATAAAGAAGGAAAGAAGAACGGTGTTTTCAAATATTATTATGATGACGGCGTGCTCCTTCGAACAGAAAACTGGGACATGGGTTCTCGAAACGGAGAGTTCAAGACCTTGTATTACGATCAAACATTGCAATCAATTGAGAATTATAAAAAAGCAAGCGGAAAATCGGCACAATACTTAACAGCTGACGTTTATACTTTTCAAAGTGAAGCCGTAGCTTATGGAGTAGGGAAAATCCTTTACAATAACGGAGGTCCGGCCAAAATTAAAGCATATACAGATTCGGCCGGAACAACTTATGAAATGTACAATGTAAAAGAGATTTTACAGGATAGCGATCCGAATCTTAAAGGCGCTAAAATTGGAAAGGGAGTTAACAAACCTTACAAGAAAAAGGAAGTATTCATTGTTGTGAACATTACCGATGTAAAAACCGTTGCAAAAACAGAAGTAAAAGAAGGCTGGTTTGAAGAGCGTTTCCCGGACCAGAAATTAAAACGTCGTGCGCTTTACAAAAATGATGTTTTAATCGAGGAAACGGTTTATGATCAACTCGGTAAGATCGTTTCTCAGGTAGGTAAAGTTGAAAGCACCGGGAAAGAAGACGACGCAATGCCTACAACTAAAACGGAAAAGAAGAAAAAAGAGAAGAAAGCAAAAAAGCCTAAGAAAGAAAAGGAAGAAGTTCCAACAACAGAAACAGGAAATTAATCAACACTATTTTTGGTTAACAGCTATGGTTCAGAAAATTCTTATCCCAATAGGCTTTATGATTGTTGGAATATTCTGCGTTTATCCGTATCTAACCGGGCAGGAATCGGCAAAAGTCTTTAAATTGCTTGCTGCATTGATTTGTTTTGTTTACGGATTAGGAAGTTTGGTTTATTACCAGGTGAAAAGGTGATTTTCCGGAGTTATTTTGATCAACATATTAACAATGACCGTTTTTTAATTAACAAATAATCAACTATCTAAAATTTTCACATGCTGACCATGAATCATTAACCGCTGTTATTCAGAGTGTTGATCGAGTCCCTGGCCAGCAACTCATTTGTGGAATTTCGTCAATTCTATTGACGAGGTATAGGTTAACTATCCAGATAGCCGCACATGAAAATTAATTTTTTAATTTCACTGCAACATTCTAAATTAATTGCAACCACTTAAGAATATTCAACCTGCTACTTTTATTACACTACAGTATCATAGTTATGGTTGATTTTTTTGAGTAAATCATTCAAAAAAATGAAAACATTCAGTCTACTACTTTTAACATGCCTGTTCGTGTTTGTGACGAAAACAGGAAATTCACAATGCGATTATTCCTTTTCGCTTTTTGAGGAAAACATCATTCTTAATGGCGATCCAACTGCAACACAGTTAAATAGTATTAGCAGTTGCGGTGAATACCTGATGAGTTATGAAATCGGATTTAATTCGACCGATCCAACAATTAATGACGTAATAACGATCCATTTACCGGTAGGAGCAACTTATACAAGTCTGTCATCTACAAACGGAACTGTCACCGGAATCAGCGGTACAACCGACGTTACTTTTACACTTTCCGGATGGGATATCAACAACACGTTTGAAATTGAATTCTTATGTGCTTCTCCAGGTTGTTCTGCAACACCAACCGCCGGAATTACTCAGATATCCGGTACTGATGCGTGTTCATCTGTAAATGCTTCCAGCAGCATCACTTTGGGTAATCCTGTTTTGGACGTTCAAAACATGGGAAGCGGTACTTTGGTAAAGAATGTTGGCGACGTAGACGAATTAATTTTTAAAATCAGTAATGATAACGGGAACGGAGCTGTAATATCTCAGGTATCCTGTGATTATCAACTGAACTCAAATGTATCAGCTCTTATTAATACCGGTTCTTCCTGGAATCAATATTATCTATCAAATTCTCAGACTGGTGGAACCGGAACGAATATTTACACCTATACGCTGCCTGGCGGTGTAACACCCGTTACTTTACCTTCAGGAGGAACAATAAATATTGGCTCTGCTGAATGGCTGAACTTGCTCGGACACAGTTATCTCGCAGATCACGAAGAAATCTATCTGCATATTCCTTACAAAGTCGTGAGCTGTGATAACTCTTCAGATGGAATATTTGAATTCTCAGTTTTATGTGGTTCAACACCTTGCCAGCAACAAACTGAACATTCTTCGATAAGTACTTCTTTATCAATCCCTATTGTAAACGAAGGACTTGTTGGTACTAACAATCATACCGGAAGTCCGAACGCCACATTTTGCAGCGCGGCAGGAGGCCAAAACATGCAGTTGGATTGGATTATGTACAATGCACCTGCAGTTGTTAGTGGTGGTCCGGCGGGCTACGGAAGAATGACAGATTTAGAACTTGTATTGCTTGTTAATAATACTTTCGGAGAAATAGACACCGCAAGTTTTTCAATTTCTTCTTCAACGGGTTCTCTGACAATTCCTTCAAGTGTTGTTTATATTGAACCAACACCTTTTTCGGTAAACTCAGCCCTGAATCAACTTGGAACAATCTATAAAATCAAATTAAATCAAATTCCAGTATCGGGTAACAATTGGGCTCCGCTTGGTGCAAATTCCCTTGCAGATTTAGATGGAGACGGATTCGTTGATGATATGGTTGAGAGCGGCATACTGAATATTCATGTTGACTATACTTATTATGATGATTCTTGTGGACTTTCGAGTACATCTCCTCAATATTACAGTATGGCTATTCTGGAATGGAATTATGATGATGCCTGCGGTAATCCGGTAAATGTTTCAGCTTTTGACGGAGAGTTTCACTATGGAGTGGCAGCTTCCCAATACGGATATACTGCTACCGGAGAAGGTGCAGAATTAACGCTTCCTCCCGATGTTCTGGCCGGAACTGATTTTACCTCTGAACTTTGCTTTGCACCTTACTCCGAAGGATATTCAACGGGATTTGGCTTTGACTGCCCGGATGGGTTTCACCGTGTCATTTATAATATTCCGGACGGATATTATGTCAGAACAACTGGATTAACTCCTTCTTCCACGAACACGGGCTGGTACGAGCTTCCAGCGATTATTGCCACGTCAAAATCAGGTGCAGCAAATGGAACAGCCTCAATTACTCCAATTTTAACAGAATATTGTAATCCGAGCGGGGTAGGACGAATTGTTGAAATTCGTTTTGGGTTAATTCCATGGGACAACTTTGCATACGGTCGACCATATACCTATGAGATTCCATGTTTCACCATTCCAATGTATTTGTTCTGTGATTCCACCACTCAAATGTGTGACTCACTACCAAATAATTTCGGCTTCGATAATTTCGACTTTAAATTTGAGTATGTCTGTGATGAAACTTGCGAGTCTTGCTCGGCATATATAGTTGGCGCCGGGACTTCAACTTATCATCATTGTTTAGGTGAATGCGACTCCTATTTTGCAACCGATGCCAACCCGGTTTTCAAACGCGATATCTTAGGCCATAACAATACGCCCACAGGACTTTTTGATTGTTCCGATTTAGCTCAGCCGTCAAATTTGAACGTAAACACGGAACCTACTATTAACCTGCAAGCTGCATACCCGGGCGACCCAATTTTGTTACAGGTAAGCGGTAAATTTGTTGGTGCACCGGCATCTTCTTTCCCAACGTTAACAGGAAGCTCTTTTGAGAATATGTATTTACAAATCAGGTATGAGGATCTTCCGGCAAACCAACGGAAAGAAGCACGTATTTTTGATTTGGATGATCAATACTCAGGTGATGGGATAACCATTACTGAAGATGGAAACCCTTCGAATCAATTCTTTATTCCGGTTTCTGATATTGTAATGACAGATTTTGTGAATCTTGGTTTAGTTCATTTAAACCTGAATTTCCCTGATACTGCTTTAACATGGATGAGCGATACAAGTGCAGAGTACCTCATTGAATCTAATCTTCATCTGCGAGTTCGAATGGAGCCTATTAGCAGCACAGTTCACACATTCTTTGGTTACGGACCACATCCTGTTCCGAGTTTACGTTTTGAATACAAGGGGACAGAGCTGGTAAGCGGGCAAATAGACGGATCATGTGATGATTACGGAGCAAATTTCAAAGTACTTCAGCCCGATGCAAGAGCTTCGGAGGGTTCATTTACGGATCCCTGGAATTCTACTTGTAATCTTCTTGAATTAAGCCTGCGTTTTTACAATGACGGAGCTTTATACTTCACCGGAAATGACTTCCCGAATGAATTCAGACCGTATGCAGAATTAGGTTCCGATTTAACAGTTACTGTCCCTGCAGGTTATGATTATGTAGGAGCTTACTGGCAACAGGATAAAAAACAGTACAGCTCAACAGCAGTAAGTACCAACTATTTCGGAACACAGCCTCAGTTCCTGACATTACCAATATCAGGTGAAACCGTAACAACCAATGGTAACGGAGATACACAAATCGATTTCCATGGTCTGGACAATGCAAGTAATTGCTGGCCGTTAAAAGATCTTGAATTCATGAGTGCTTCTCAATATATTGTTGTAAAACTTCAACCTACATGCAGTGCTCCGGCAACCGGACAAGTTTTCGTTTCGGGAGATTACACACTGAGTGTACAACAACCTTCGCCAGCCTATCAACTGGAGGTACCGTTTGAATATGATTTCCCTGTAAATCATTACAATCCGGCTATAGATTTGATTAATCCTAGTATAACTGTTAATGCAAACAGTGGGAATGCCGAGTTCGATTTTTCAATTTGTAATCAGTCTGTTCCAAACAGTCCTGTTTCGGGTGCAATCGCAAATCAGCCGTGGGTTTCATTTGAAAATTCAGCAGTCAATGGTTTAGATTTAACGAATGCAGTTTTGACTATTCAACCATCAGGCACACCAATTAGTTTCACCACATACACTTATGGCGGGAACCAGGGAATCATTGCCAACCTGTCAACACTGGCGATTAATGAATGTGTGAACCTGCAGCTCAGTGTTGATGTAAACACAAACGGTTGTGTAGAAGGGACAGATCCTGAACTTGATTTCCTTCATGTGCTGGCAGGCAACTCGTGTGATGGTGCAATTCTGACAACCCCTGAAGACATCTGTCAATCAGAAATTACCGATTTCAGTTTTAAACGTTATCCTTCAGATCTGGAAGTGTTACTTCCCGGGAATGCCTACCCCGACTCAGTAGAGCTTTGTAATGACACATTGGTATACAATTTTGTGCTGAACAGTTACGAAATAGGCTCTGTTTCCAATAATCAGTTTTGGATTGATTTACCGAACGGGATTAATCTTTTGGACGCTACTTTTAGTAATACAGCCGGAACACCAGGAACAATTACAGTGACCAATTTTGATGGAACAACTTATGGATCGGGTTCAAATATGAATGGTTGGGATTTGCTTCCGCATTTGGGATTAACTTCATTACCAGGCGTGAATACCAATCCGGAAAATCAAATTCCGGTAACCATTCGATTACTCACCAGCTGTAGTTATAATCTTTCAGACGAAATTGTGTTTTACACCAATGCAACAAATGCCTGCAGTCTGCCAACTGCCACTATTGATTTACACCATACTCCGGGAATTCTGAATTCTACTTCAGTAAACGATCTGGTGTTATCAAGTAACATAACCTTTTCCGATAGTGATTCCATAATCAATTGCACTAACACAGCAACAATTACACTCACTATTCAAAACAACTCTGCAGGTACAAATATTACTGATTTAGATCTTATTGCAGAAATACCGTTGTACCCAATGACAGTAGGAACAGGAGGCGGAACATTGACCGGAAATCAAATTACATGGCATTATACTGCTGGAAGTATCACTGGCGGATCAACCACTACCGTTTCGTACACACTCTCAATGGCAGATTCGAGTTACTGTATAAATGATATTCCGCTTTCGGCATCCATTCAATTTTCGCAGGATGCAGATTGTTCAAGTACCGGCGGTTCATGTGAAGTAACCTTGAATACAGAACCAATTGAATATGAAATCGACGCATGTTGTGAATGTAACCTGGTTTTAACTATGGCATCAGAACCTGTTTATTGTAAAGCTTCTCCTGGTTCTGCAACCGTAAGTGTAAATGGGGCAGTTGGAAATGTCACATATTTATGGAGCAACGGACAAACTACAGCAACAGCTACCAATTTGTTCCAGGGAACTTATGTTGTAACAGTAACAGATGAAAACGGATGTACAGAAACCGATAGCGTTACAGTTGGAGCAGTAAACAGTCCGCTGACTATCACTGCAACGCCTGATCAAAACCCAATTTGTGAGGGAGAATCAGTGTCCATTGCATTTGGCGGAGCTACTCATTATACTATTTCTGCCGGAATGTACGGAACAACGTCTTCAGGCGCACCGGTTGTTGTTTCTCCGACAGGAACAACCACTTATACCGTAAACGGTTCGGATGAGTTCGGATGCTTCGGAACAACAACAGTAACTATTGAAGTTGATTCTTTGATCGTTCCTTTATTTGATTCCATTATTCCTTATTGTTTCGGAGACAGTATCCCGGAATTAGATACACTGTCATTAAACGGTGTAACCGGATCTTGGTCGCCAGCAATAAACAACACCGCAACCACCACCTATACGTTTACACCAACGGCTGGTCAATGTGCTACCACAACTACATTGGTAATTACAATTAATTCTCCTGTAACACCAACATTCAATCCGGTAGGACCATACTGTTCAGGCGCAACAATACCTGCATTACTAACAACATCATCAAACAATATCGAAGGAACCTGGTCTCCGGCTTTGAGCAATACAACTACTACCACTTACACATTTACACCTGATGAAGGCGAATGTGCTGTGTCTGATACATTGACGGTTACTATCATTCCGAATGTTCAACCTGTCTTCAAGAAGATCAAAACCGTATACTGTTACGGTGAAACTATTCCAGCATTGCCAACAACGTCAGCAAACGGCATTTCAGGAACATGGTCGCCTGCATTGAACAATACG
>CAMLIF010000050.1 GCA_946479985.1 uncultured Flavobacteriales bacterium | reverse complement strand
AGGTCTTTCAGGGGAATGTCACCCACAAAAGAAAGCACTGAATTTTCAGCAAAGAAAAAACGATCGACATAATTCTTCAAAGATTTCCGGTCGAACAACTGAACGGTTTCCGGAGAGCCTAAAATATTGTTTCCCAAAGGATGTTCCGGGAAGAGCATGGCTTCAAAATCGTCGAAGATCTTCTCACTCGGATTATCGAGATACGAGTTCAATTCATCCAGTACAATTTCTTTTTCCTTTTCAATTTCTTTATTTGGAAAAATGCTGTTTATAGCGATGTCAGCCAATAACTCGGAAGCACGGGCAAGATGATTTTTCACAAACGATGCATACACACAAATTTCTTCTTTCGTTGTATAGGCATTGATCTCACCGCCAACCGAATCAAGGCGAGAAAGGATCTGTAGTGTTTTGCGCTTTTCGGTCCCCTTGAATATACAATGTTCAAGAAAATGGGCAAGTCCGATTTCGTCGGATTGTTCGTATCGAGAACCTGCCAAAAATGTAACTCCCAAATGAGCTACAGGTGAGGGTGCATGAAGATACACTAAGCGTATTCCGTTCCGAAGACGAACTATTTCGGGTTTAATTTCTATCATTTAAGGGTTCTTACGGTAGATATCCCACGTATTATTTTCGAGTAATTCAAATACAATTCTGTCGTGCAAACGAGATGGACGACCTTGCCAAAATTCCACATTCACCGGACGAATCAGATAACCTCCCCAAAAATCGGGAGTTGGTACGTTTTCCTGGAATTTTTCTGAGAATTCCATCACTCTGCGCTCTAATTCGTCGCGTGATTCAAGGCGGTCACTTTGCCTGGATGCCCAAGCCCCAAGTTTACTACCAAGCGGTCGCGATTGAAAATAGGCATCCGACATTTCATACGGGATTTTTTCAGCAATCCCGGTAATACTAATCTGTCGTTCCATTTCCGGCCAGTAAATCAACGCGTGCACATGCGGATTTACTGCAATTGCTTTGCCTTTGTCGCTGTTATAGTTTGTATAAAAGACAATTCCTTCAGCAAGCAGTTCTTTCCAGTAAACAACTCTGGATCTTGGAAATCCGGAAAGATCAACGGTAGAAACAATCATTGCGTTTGGTTCCGTTGTGGGTTTTTCAACCGCATCACGCAGCCATTGAGCCATTAAATGAAACGGTTCTTTTCCGAAATAATCTTCTAGTTTACCCTGATCAAACTCGCGATGGTCGTTTCTCACCTGATCCAGAAAACTGTCCATTATTCTTCTTCACCGAATTGGTCGTCGATGATACTGTCTTCATCATCACCCAAATCTTCATCTTCATCAGATCCTGAAGCCGAGAAAACCGTTTTTCTTCCCAAAGAATGTTCAGGTTCTGCTTTAGCGGCAGCTGCAATATCTTTCTTCAATTGTTTTTCAAGCGTTTTTCCTGCTTCGTCTTCACCTCCGTCTGTAAAAGGGAAAATATCCATAATAGGAGAAATAGAAATGGCCGGGATTAAATAATCCATCATCATTCCTTTCAAACTCTCATTGATACGCTCGTAAGCTTCTTTCACAGAATGTGCTGAAACCAACAGGTTCTGAGATATTTTCTTCGCTTTTGCACCTTCTTCTCCTCCATCAGCACCAGCTTCGTACGAGATTTTACACTTGTACCAAACATCTGCATCTTCGTAATGGAAAATCTCGTGAATATCTGTTCTGGAAATTCCGTTTACAACGAATTCGCCGCGAATTGACATTCCCAACTCTTCATAAATGCGTGTTTCAGCATCCGAGAAAGTCATTGCCGCAACTAAATATGGTTCAGAAACACGTTTGAAAGTACCGTCTTCCAACTGTTTCGTGTATTTTACTTTGACTGTAAACCAGCTATTCATGTTCAAAAAAATTAGACTTCAAATTTACCAAGAATTCAGGACTGAACCATCATAAAATATGATGAATAATCAACAAAGTGTAAACAATTGCAACACGACTGAGTGAGGAATAATGCGATTAATTTGCTTTGAAGAGTTTAATCCCTTCCAGGAAAAGAATAAAGTTGACTATTTTTGCCAAAAAAATCAATGAAAACGCTAACGTCCTTTCTCTTCAGCCTAACAATTGCTGTAGGCTTCTCTCAAAAATATACCGATACGGCTTATTTCGATGATGGAAGTGTTATCCCTTTCTACCTCGAGTCGTTGAACAAAACTCCCCCGAGAGCTGCTGTTATCGTTACACCTTTCAATCCGTACATTTCTGGCGGAGATATCACGATGCAGATAGGTGCAGAAGCTTTTTACAGATTAGATGAAAAATCGTTTGTTAATGTAAAGCTTGCACCCGGTTTCAGAATGGAACCGATTATTAAAGAAAATCCTTCTCACAAAGCGCAGTTTAACTCTTCCGCTACCTACAATTATCGTTTTGCCCACCTGGAATACAACCGAAAAGATGCGGTGATCTTAAATGCAAAACCGACCGGGTACGACAGAACGCAACTGTACAAATACGAATTCCGGGCAATGAAAATCACCAACTTCTATTTAGCCGGAGGATTCGATTTTTCCAGATTTGCGCACCGGACAGATCTTGAACCCATCGATTCACTGGACAGCAGCTATGAGCTTACAAATTCTTCTGCTCTGACTTTGATGGGTGGAATTGTTCGTGAACGCTACAAATATTACGCTTACAGCTCATCAGAACTTTTGAGAAGACGCTGCTACGCTTATTACCGGGTAAAAAACTACTTCTACATGACCTATTCTCCGGCCATAAATTATAAGGTTTCTTATTTTCAAATGGAAGAAGATGAATTTGGCAGTAGTAACGGACATTTTGTTGGAACCAATTCCGGATATATAGCGCCAGATGTATTTAACCGCCTAGGATGGAGATTCGGATCGGAATTGAAATTCCAGTTAACGCACTTTCATAACGGACCTTTTCTCGGAATAGAATTCGGGCAGAACTACTCTATCTTCTCAACCGGCACACAGGAGGAAACAGACGGCGGATACTTTTTGTTCAGATTCGGGATGGAGATTGGGATGAAACAATGATTTTCAAATAAAACAGAAAGTAGGGACAAGTCGCGACTTGTCCCTACTTTATTCGTATCAATTTCGATTTTTATAGCCCCTCAATCAAAAACTCTGTTCTACGATTGATTGCTTTATTCTCTGCTGTATCGTTTGCTACTTTTGGTTGTGTTTCTCCTAATCCTTTTGCTGATAAACGGCCTTCTTCGATTCCAAGTGAAACCAGGTAACGCTGTACTCCTTTGGCACGACGATCAGACAGATCCATATTTTTTGCATCATCGCCGTCGCTATCTGTGTGACCCTGGATTACAATTTTGATTCCTTCGTGTGTTTTCAGGTAACGCGCAAACTCACGTAAAACGAACTTCGATTTTTCACTCAGCATGTCGGAGTTGTAATCGTACAAAATGTCGTTGATTGTATACGCTTCACCTACTTTCAGCTCTTTTACGATCAGGTTGTTATCAGCAGTTTTAGACTGGATTTCCTCTTTCGTAATCAGTTTCGCATCATAAGCAGAACCTTCTTTTTTCACGGAAACAATGATATCCTGCGGAACTTCCTGTTTCACTACAACGGCGTATTTTCCGTCGTTACCATTTACTTTCACTGTTTCCACCACATCGCTGTTTGCATAAGCAATCTCGATAGAGGCGTTTTCAATTGCAGCGCCTTGCGGGTCTTTCAATTCACCTTTCAGGATTGTTACCGGTTTCGGACGCGCTTCTTCGTACAATTCAAATCCGTAAATATTGTAGTTCCCGCCCTGGTAAGATGAGAAATAAGCCAGTTTACCGTCTGTTGAAACGAATAATCCCAATTCGTCGCTTGGCGTATTAATTGGAAATCCGATGTTCTTAGGTTCTCCCCAAACCCCATTTTCTTCACGCATATAGAAAATGTCTACTCCACCGGCGCCTTTTCGCTCTTTTGTAGTTGTGGAAACGAAATACAGGGTTTCACTATCCTGGTGTAAGAACGGGCTTTTATCTTTTCCTGCTGTGTTGATCACATCAAAAGACTCCGGAGTGCCCCAGCTTCCATCAGCTTCGCGTTTTACAATAAAAATATCATTGTCCTGCGTGGTAGCTCTGTTCGCTGTAAAGAACATGGTGTTTCCGTCAGCTGAAAGCGAAGGTTGCCCTTCCCAGCCGTCTGGAGTATTGATCTTTGGTCCCAAATTCTCTAACGGCGACCATTTGTAGTCGTTCGGATTCGGACCGATCTTCTCAAACGTTGTAGAATATAAATCGCAATCCATATATGGCTGATCGAAAACTTTAGTCTTCTTACAAGCACAAATAATCATTTCCTTATTATCTACCGACATGGAAGCTGCACCGTAACTGTCAAAATCTGGTCCGTTAAAGGGCTTCGCAAATGCTTTTCCTTTATCGAAATCCTCGGTTTCACTTTTCCGTTCTGAATAAGTGTAAACCTCGCGTGTTGTCCCTGCAGCTGAATATCCGTCCATTTCATTTCCTGTAACTCGTCGGGTGTAAAACATAAATAAGTTATCCGGCGAGATCATTGGGAAATACTCATCCATAGCAGAGGAAACGTTCCGAACCGGGTACGGATTAAAAGGAACTTCAACCGTCTTTAGTTCTTCTTCGTCTTTGAAAGAAGCAAACAGTTTTTTTACATCAGAGGTTTGTTTGGCAAATTCAGGACTGTAGCGCGAATTATCGTCGCTTTGGAAATCAATGAACTTTTGAAAAAAAGTTTTCGCACCGTCCATATCTTCTTGCGTATATTTGATGATTCCCAGGAAATAATACATATCCGAATGATAATTCGAACAATGTTCAGCGGCCTGTTTTAACAATGCTTCTGCTTTCGCAAAGCTTTTATCACCAACATCAGGGTTGGAGCTGTTCGCATATTGTTTTTCACCTAAATGATAATAGTAAACACCAAATTCAAAATATGCCATTGCATTTTCGGGAGCTTCTTCAATGGCTTTTCCAAAATTCATCGCTACATCCTGCATAACAGTACTTGACTTAGCCGATTCAATGTATTTCAGAATCTTCTTAGCCGGAGGTAAACACGACTCGTCTTCTTCCTGGGAAAATGAAATTAATGATGTAAAAATGGTAAAAAGTAACAAGTAGCTCTGTTTCATTTCAAATATTTTTGGTTGCCATGACAAATATTTTGCCAAAGGTATATATCGCAAAAATCACAAAAAAGTTACTCTGTTCGACACATTTATTTTCGAATTATTCTTCCAACGAATAAATTCTTTATTCTTTTTTGATTGTCGGCTGGCTGAAAACCCCTTATTTCCCGCTAATGCTAGGATTATATAGGAACCTATACTTCGACAAGCGAAGCACCGGACGGATGCCTTATACATTGTCCTTTGCACCTTACAGATCGGCATTATTACAGCGTTCAGGCGGCAGCTGGTAGGTGTTTCAATTTGTGAATTCGCGGAAAAATTTCACACATACCGGAAGATTCATTCCGAATTCCGGTTTTCAACTAAAAAAAACGTGAATGAATATTGATCTGAACAACTTTATGAATATATTGCAGCCCATTACAACTGATTAACAGATTTTTACACTGTCATAACATACTACTCATTCATGCCGACCACGCATATGAATACATCTTCGGTAATTTGGATAATCGCCTCCGACTATTCAACGGTATACACCTGCTCAAAATTGAAAGCATTTTTTCAAATTCAGTCGACCAATTACCACATTCCATTAATAAAAGATCATTTCCCCATTATTGAAGAATTGCTTCAAAATGACAAAATAGTTTTCCCGGTGGTTCTCAATTATACCAACCATGAATTAAAAACTGTTCAATTAGAGCTTCAGGCTACCAAATACAATTTTAACGGGCAGCTGGCATGGATCCTGGAGTTCAGCCGGGTAAATCAGGAAGCATCTCAGGATTTCAACTCTCAAGCATCGAACAATACGCTTTTCGAAGACAGTCCAATTCCCATTTGGGACGAAGATTTTTCAGCCATTAAAACCCGTCTTGACCATTTGAGAAGTCTTGGAATAGCTTCTATTCGTGATTTCCTGACGAAACATCCGGATGAATTGATCGAACTGTCGAAATTGCTTAGAGTAAACCGGATTAACAACGCGGTTGTTGAACTAAATGAAGCAGAAACGAAGTATCAGGTTTTGACAAATTTCAGGCAGCTGACAACCAGTGAATCGAACGAATACATACTGCAGCAAATGGAAGCGATCTGGAATGGCGAAAAAAAATGCGAATTCGACGCCAAGTTGATTACCATGAAGGGAAATACACGCTATGTGAATTTTAAATGGACGGTTGTTGATGGCTACGAGCACAATTATTCGCGCGTTTTCCTTACTACTACAGATCTTACCAAACGCATTAAAGAAGAAAACTTATTTCTGCAGCAAGCCAATAAGGAAAAAGAAACTTTGCTGAAAGAAATCCATCACCGGGTAAAGAATAACCTGCAGATTATTACCTCGCTGATACGTTTACAGCTCGGATCAACACAGCATCTGGAGGCCCGGCAGCTTCTGGAGGTAAGTTTGAGCAGGATCAGTTCTATTGCCAGCGTGCACGAATTACTTTACAAATCAAATCAGTTCGCCAGCATCGATTACAGGGAATATATCCAGGAACTGGTACGTTCGCTGATAAACACAATGATCGGAGATAAAGAAATTCAAGTGGATATAGAAGTTGATGATGTCAAGATTCCAATTGAAATGGCCATTCCGCTTGGATTGCTGATCAATGAAATACTTACTAATTCAATCAAACACGCTTTTCCTTCGAAAGAAAAAAAGGACAGGATCTTCCTGAAGCTGTCAAAAATTAACGACGAACAATTGATTCTTTCTATTGGCGATAACGGCAAAGGATTTGATCCTGAGATTCATTTAAGTACTTCCGCAGAAACACTGGGCATTTCATTGATAGAGAATCTGGCCGAGCAACTCTCCGGAACTTTAGAGCTTATGCCAGGCGAAGGCACAAAGTACGAACTCCGATTCCATATTGACAGGAAATCATAATTTCCGAGCAACCATAATTCCGTCGCGGATCGGAAGCAAAATGTTCTCTACCCGATCATCGTTATGAATCATTTCATTAAATGCCTGAAGAACTTCTGTGTCTTTGTCGATTTTTCCTTCTGTCTGAACTACTTTCCCCGACCACAAAACATTATCCGATAAGATAATTCCGCCCGGCTTCACTTTGTCGATCACTAAATTGTAGTAATTCGGGTAGTTGCGCTTATCCGCATCAATGAAAACCAGGTCGAATTCTTCGTTCAACGTTGGAATTAGCTGCATTGCATCAGCAATCCGGTAATCAATCTGATCTTTAAATGATGATTTTTCAAAATACGGGCGAACAAACTCTTCCAACTGGGCATTCACATCAATGGTGATGAGTTTCCCGGTTTTAGTCAAACCTTCAGCCAAACACAATGCGCTGTAGCCAGTGTACGTTCCAATTTCCAAAATGCGCTCCGGACGAATCAATTTCGACAACAAGCTAAGTAATCGTCCCTGAAAATGTCCGCTCAGCATGCGAGGCTGCAGAATTTTCACATGCGTCTGACGATTCAATTCAGCCAGCAGCACATCTTCAGGTGAAGTATGATTACAACAGTATTCATCTAGTTCTTCAGAAATAAATTCCATTTATAAGCCAAATTGATGTAAATGATGATCCAAATGTTTATACATTCCAATTCCCCACTGCGCCTTAGTAATATTTCCGAAGAAAGCATGCGGATCTGAAGTACAGGCAGCTTCGCCGCCTTGCTGAAAGGCAGTCAAATGATCTGTCAGTCTTTTTTTCTCATTCTCCAGGTCAAACTCAGAAGTCATTATAAAACTTGGATGCGTTGGCGAGTTTTTCCGAAACGGCGCGTCATTATAAAATTGCTTCTTTAACATACCTCCAAGTATATAACTCAGAAAACCTCTTTTAATGCGACGTTGTGCGCGAACAACCTCCATTGTTTCAGAACAATGCGCTAACATCTGAGCAGCATTCATTTTGCCCCAAGCTGCAGTACTTTCTGTTGTGAGCCGGTTGATTCGTTCAATAGTTTTAGCGGTTGTTTCTGAAGAAAATAAGGATTCCATTTTATAAATTTTCTGACAAAATATCTGTTGAGCTGTCAATTGGAGCTTCTCCGGATTTTTTCTTTGCTTCTCTTTGCTCTTTAACCGGTGCAAACTCAGTTCGCATTATTTCGAACAATTCGGCGTGTTTAATACCTTCTAAAGCGCGTGAAGTAACAACAAACGGTGAACCAAAACTACGGTTGTTGTTTTTTAATAAACGTCGTTTCATTGCATTCTTTCCTTTGGAAATATATTCCTTAGGATTATAAACATCTATCCTGACAAATTTATTCATTGCCATAAACTCTTCACGAATTCCTTTAATATCATCCCATTTGATCACTCCTACCCCATTGAAAGTTGTATTGTCCTGAATTCCTTCATCTGAAATGATAAGCCCTTCTTTAGGCCCGGTTACTCTTTCAATGAACCCACGAATACAAAAAGCTGTAAGCAGGTAAAGAAATATTCCAAGCCCAATAAAACAATAATGTGCAACGTGATTATGCGGCTTTAGAAAAAACACAAGCCAGGTAGAAAGTACGCCTAATCCGATTGTAAAAATAATAAGCGGAATAATCTGCCTGTTGTTGTTGTTATAAATAATTGGTCTCAATTTTTTCATGTCGTGTAGTTTAGATTACGAATATAAAGAAGAATTTTAAAGGAAAAAGTCTTTTAACTCTTAACTTCTTTAACTTTTGAAGTTCTTTTCGGTTTCTCTTTTTTCGGACGCATTTTTTTCATAATGAGCTGAATACAGAGTACTAAAGCAACCCCAAGGCTTACCCAAAGCAATTTCAGCTGATACCATTCATAAGGAACATCAAATGATCTGCGCTGAATTTTTGTACTGATTCGGGAAACCGGATCTATCATCCGAATTTCGATACTGTATTTTCCCCTGGCAAGATTTGAAAGTGAAATCTTGCGCGATTCAGGGAGTGCTTCAACCCATTCACCAGGTTCACCATCGCTAACCAGGCGGTATTGCAGCCTGAAACTTCGTGTTCCTGTCAAATCAATACATTCAACAGGTATGGAAACACTTCCGGAGAAGAATCTTTTTGTATCCGTTTCTTCTTTGTCAGTACTAAACGGATCGCCAACAACAAAATGCGCCAAAGCGGGTTTCACGTCGTTCCAGATGTAACTAAAAACGCCGCGTTGTGTTGCCAGGTAGACCTCATCATCTACTGCACAGAAATCGCGAATGAATATTCCGTCAAATCCCATTACGTCTTTCAGGGCTTCGAACGGTGCTTTTATTCCTAACGTACGATATAAACCCGTTTCCGTAAGCAAATAAAGCTGCGACTCCGTAGCCTGGAGTTTCATCACGTTAATTACTCCGAATTGATTCAAATTACGGGTATCGACAACTTTTCCGTTCGAAATCCGGTAAAATACATTGGTGCCGGTAATTACATACCAGCTTCCTTTAAACCAGCATGCGCTGCTAGCTTGAAGCGATTTACCATTCCTTTTTATTTCTTTTACTTCAAAACCGTTCACGGTAAAAACTCCGGCTTCATTTGCTACAAGCATCTGATCGGAATCTGCTGCTTTTTCCAAAATAAAACAGTTTCCTTCAAGTAAGATTTGTCCAAAATTATCCTTCTTGCTATTACGGATAAAGTTTTTCAGATTGGTCTTCGGATAAAAGAATAACCCTGATGAAGTGGCTAGATACAAATCGTCTGTTTTATTTCTGGCTTTCGAATGAAAACGTTTCCCGAAGTTGAACAACTTGGTTCCTGACAAAATTCCGGTTTGAACAAAATAAGCGGAGAAAACATTGTCAAATTCAACTTTTGAAACGTTGTCGAGCAGATTTTCATTACTTAAACGCTGTACCAGATCACCGTTTGCCTTGTAACGACTAATCCCGGCCGAATTATTCCCAACGATCAAATCGCCTTTGTAAAATTGTACAGAGGAAGCCGATTCAGAAGTAATCTTTTTATGTTTTCCCTTCGGAATCAGAATTAACCCGTTCGATTTGGTTGCTATCCAGATATTCCCCGAATCGTCAACAAACGCATCGGTACAGGCAACACCTTTAAACCAGTGCGACGGAGTTTTTTTAAATCCGCGGTTATAAAAAACACATCCGTTATCTGTCAGGATCATTAATGCTCCATGAACACCTGAAATTCCGTTAATATGTGCATTCTTTACTTCAGCCGGAAAGTTCAATTTCTTAAACTGACCAAAACTGTAAGCAACAACATCGCCGTTTATTGCCTTATCACCGGCAATTACGACTGTTTGATCGATCGAAATTGCATATTTAATCTTTCTGCTGATGAAGGGAATCTGTCGTGCTTCACCCAACTTAGGCAGAATCAGTTCATTGGTTGAGAGAATATGAAACGGCTCAGACTGATCGAACCCAATATAATCTACATTCGTTTTACCATCTTCGGCATACATGTAGGGCTCGCGGGAAATTACTTTTTTAGTAGCCCACTTAATAATAATCTTCTCTTTTTTGGTGTGGAAGAAAACGTATTCGCCTTCGGTTTCAATTCCTTTAACTTCCACTGCTACACCCGGAATTTTCACAAGCTTCAGCGTATCCTGGCTCAATAAAAACACTTGTCCGTGAGAATTCAGGGCAAACAATCCTTTATCCGTTGAATAAATGGCGTTTATATCTTTAGTTGTTCCGTTTTCGGTAATGAATTTCCGGGCTGTAAATCCGTTGTACGAAACAAGTCCGTTTTGTGTAGCAAGCAGCAATCTTCCGTCACGATCTTGTTTTACATGATTGATCGGTTCATTGAATTTTCCTACTGTATTGAAATAGTGAAAAGGCGTTTCCTGCGTAAATGTTATGCTGAAAGAACAAAGAATAAGATAAAGGAAGATTAGTTTTCTCATGTTATAGATTACAACAGTTTTTCTCAAAAAATTTCCAAAGCTCATCGTGCTGCGGAACCAGTGCTTCAACCGAAATGGTTTCTTCAGTTCGTGTGGGGTGACTGAAAGTTAGTTTTCGCGCATGCAGTGAAATGGAACCATCCGGATTGGAACGCGGAGCCCCGTATTTCAAGTCGCCTTTTATGACACAGCCAATAGATGCTAACTGCGCGCGAATTTGATGATGGCGGCCGGTTTCCAATTTCACTTCCAGCAAGGTGTAACGATCGGATTGAAACAATTCGCGGTATGACAATCTTGCTTCTTTTGTATTCTTATTCGGTTTGGAATAAGCGATTGTTTTGTTCTTTTGGGTGTTTCGTTCCAGGTGATGAATCAAATGACCGGATTTTTCTTTCGGTGGATTGCATACAATCGCCCAATAGATTTTCTCGGGATGCTTCTCAGCAAATTGTTTGTTCATTCGCTCCAAAGCCTTGCTGGTTCTGGCAAAAGCCATTAAGCCGCTCACAGGTCTGTCTAACCGGTGAATTAACCCGCAAAAAACGTTTCCAGGTTTTTGGAATTTTTCTTTGATATAAGTCCGAACCATTTCTACCAGCGGTTCATCACCCGAGATATCTCCCTGAACATTGATTCCGGCGCGTTTATTCACCAAAACCAAATGATTGTCTTCAAATACTACCTCGAATGGCGGCCGATCCATCAATACTGTTCGTTTTGATTCGGGAAACTTCCTGATTTGACGTCGGAATGGTATTTCTGGAAAGCCTGCATCATTTCTTCATACAGGTTTGCGTACTTGCGTAAAAAACGCGGTTGAAATTCGTTGTTGATTCCCAACATATCATGTACTACCAACACTTGTCCGTCTACACCGCCACCGGCACCAATTCCAATAATAGGAATGGAAACCTGGGAAGCAACTTCCGTTGCGAGTTTCGCAGGAATTTTCTCCAAAACAATGGCAAAACAACCTGCTTCTTCCAAAGCAACAGCATCTTCTATCAATCGTTGTGCTTCTTCTTCTTCTTTCGCCCTTACAACGTAAGTACCGAATTTATAGATTGACTGCGGTGTTAACCCCAAATGTCCCATAACAGGTATTCCGGCAGTAAGAATACGTTTAACCGATTCAATAATCTCTCGTCCGCCTTCTAACTTAACTGCGTGTCCACCCGATTCTTTCATAATTCGGATAGCAGTATTCAAAGCTTCCTTTGAATTTCCCTGGTAAGAACCAAAAGGCATATCTACAACCACCAAAGCGCGTTCAACGGCTCTAACTACTGAAGAAGCGTGATAGATCATCTGATCCAATGTAATCGGCAAAGTGGTTTCATGACCAGCCATTACATTTGAGGCGGAATCACCAACCAAAATAATATCAATACCGGCCGAATCAATGATTCGCGCCATAGAAAAATCGTAACCCGTAAGCATGGATATTTTCTCTCCGGAATTTTTCATTTCTTGTAAAACATTCGTCGTAACGCGTTTTACGTTTTTGTGAACAGACATGCTCTTAAATTTTAACAAAAGTAGAGAATTGAAAATTGACTTCGACTCCGCTCAGTCAGCTTTTTTCAATTCTTTTGACTTTACTTAAACCAGACGTCGTCTATAATAGACTTTCCGGCGGTTTGATTGACGCGTTGAAGAATCACATCTTTTCCGAATTGGAGTTCTTCACGCATGACGGATGAATTTAATTCGATGATCAGTACCCGGTTTTGAACTGAAAGCCTGGTTGTTCGCTGAGCTACAGCTTTTCCCATCATTTCTTCCCATTTAGCCAAAACTTCCAGCTCATCGTATTTTTTATCCCACTGATATGCCTTAAGAATGCGGGAAAACACATCCTGCAAAGGTGCAGATTCGCCAGTGCGCATGCGGTCGTCGAAGCGTGTAGGGTCTTTTTTCATTCGAAGTTAATGAGGTTCGGGTTTATATTTATACTTGAAAAAATCCGCGTAACACGGTCTTCATCGGTGTCCGTTACCAAAACTTGTGCAAACAACTGGTCAGAAACCATACGCATAAGCTGAGCAACTCTTTCGTTGTCTAATTTATCAAAAATATCGTCGAGGAGCAACACCGGAGTTTGCTGCAAATGATCTTTCAACCAGGCGAACTGAGCCAGTTTCAATGCAATCAGGTAACATTTCTGCTGTCCCTGAGAACCAAATTTCTTCACCGGCTGATCATCTAACTGGAAAAGCAGATCGTCTTTGTGAGCACCAACGGAAGTATGTGTTGAGCGAGAATCCCGGGGATAGGCCTGAACCAATAACTCGTTTAGATTTCCCTCATTCATTTGTGATTCGTAGGCCAAAGCAACAACTTCTCTCTTATTCGATAAAACAGAATAGAACTGTTGAAACAGAGGCGTAAACTCACTGATAAATTCTCTTCGTTTCAAATGGATTTCATTCGCATACTTCACCAATTGCTCATCCCAAATCTCCAATGGCTCGCGTTGAAAAAAACCGTTTTCGAACTGATGTTTCAGCAAAGCATTTCGCTGATCGAGCACTTTATTGTAGCGCTGAAGTGTTGAAAGGTATGCGGCATCGAATTGCGAAATAATTCCATCAATCCAGCGTCGTCTTACTTCAGAGCCTTCTTTTATCAGATCAACGTCGTACGGAGAAATCATCACCACCGGAAACTGGCCAATATGATCGGCCATTCGGGAATATTCCTTCTTATTCTTTTTAAAGCTTTTCTTGTGTCCGAGTTTCACCCCGCAGTGCAAAACATATTCCGACTCATTTTTGATCCAATTGCCCTGAACCACAAAAAACTGCTCGTTGAAAGCAATGTTCTGCCGGTCGGTTGGATTCAAATAAGAACGACACATACTCAGGTAGTAAACGGCATCCAGAACATTTGTTTTTCCAATTCCGTTAGAACCAATAATGCAATTAACACCGGGTTCAAACAGAAGCTTCCGGTCGGAGTGATTTCTGAAATTTACCAGCGTTAACGATTCAATATGCATGGTGCAAAGATACAAAGAGGAAAAGAGGAAAAACGGAAAGAGGAAAGAAATTCAAAGAGCTAAAGATTAAACAAGGAAGTGCCTGATAGACTTTACTCCTTCCGTGTAAGACTTTTTCTCTTTTTCTCTTTCGGCTTTGCTTCCTAATCGTCTTGGCAAAATAATTGTAACTTCATCTTCAAAATAAGAAATCATGATCAAGTATTTTGTTCTTTTCCTGGGATTAAGCAGTTTAATGGTAAGTTGTAAAACACCCAAAAATGCAGACGGTTCTACTTCGGCAACAACGAAGGGAGAAATTTTATCTATCACACACGGAACCAGTTTCGGCATGTGCCGCGGATATTGTATTCACGAAGAAGAATACACTCCAACCGGCATTGTGAAGACAGATAGATCTTGGGACACCATTCGAAATCCGGCCAAAGTTCAAAATTTTAGTTTTACAGCAGCAGAGTTCAAAGTATTAACAACTGCTTTGAAATCAAGTAAATGGAACGAATTAGCAGAAGTAATCGGATGTCCTGATTGTGCTGACAGAGGTTCGGAGTACATTATCGTTACATCAAAAAGCGGAACCAAAAAAGTGACTTTTGATGCGTACACGGATGTTCCTGAAATTGCAGATTTACTAAAGTTACTTCGTGACAAAAAAACCGAATTAGAGCCTAAAGACGATAGGGAAATAAGATAAACGGCAATAGCCAAAAGTTAAAAGAGGAAAGTACTTTCCGCCGCGGCGGACTCAGTGGCCTTTCCTCCTTTTCGGCTTTCAGATTTTGAATTGAATTGAACTTTTCCGGAATTGGTTTGTAACAACCACAAATCGATTCTTATGAAAGCATTTTTCCAAACAGTTATTGCTCTGACATTTTCCACAAGTCTGTTCGCGCAATCTCCACTTGTCAATCAGCCGGTTGTTGGTAAAAACAAAGTTCAAATAGCTATTTTATTCGACACTTCCAGCAGCATGGACGGTTTAATCGAACAGGCAAAATCTGTGATCTGGCAAATTGTTAACGCAGCAAGCAAGCTCAAAATGAACGGTGAAAGTCCAAGGCTGGAAATTTCACTATACGATTACGGAAACGACGGTATCACAACCAGTGATTTTGTTCGCCAGCAATTTGACCTGATAAGCGATCTCGATTCTATTTCTGAAAAACTGTTTGCCCTCAGAACCAACGGCGGTGAAGAATATTGTGCTACGGTGATCAAAAAAAGTCTGACGGATTTGAAATGGTCAACTGTGCCGGAAGACGTGAAACTCATTTACATTGCCGGAAATGAGCCTTTTAACCAGGGAAAAGACGATTACAAAAAGATTTTGTTCGATGCCGCTAACAGCGGTGTAGTTGTAAACACCATCTACTGCGGACCGTATGATCAGGGTGTTCGCGAGTTTTGGTACGATGGTGCCATGCTTGCTCAGGGAAATTACTTCAACATCGATTCGAATAAGGAAATTCAACAGATTTCTACGCCTTATGATTCCATCATTAGCACTCAGAATGTATCGATGAATTCAACCTACATCTCTTATGGATTAAACGGGAACGTAAAAGGAAGTAAACAGCTCGAAGAAGACAAAAAAGCGTCATCGAAAGGTCAAAGTGCAATAACAGAGCGCGCCATATCGAAATCAAACTACAACTACAACTACAACAACAGCAGCTGGGATTTAGTAGATGCTTATAAAGCAGATTCGACTGTTATTTTGAAGTTGAAAGAAGAAGAACTTCCGGAGGAAATGCGGAACAAATCGGCAGAAGAAAAAGAGAAAATGGTGAACGATAAATTGGCTGAGCGTGAAAAATACCAATCAGAAATCAATGAATTGGCGAAGAAACGGGAGCAGTTTATTGCTGATGAGATGGCCAAACGCGCATTGGACAAAGGTGAAGAAGATTTGGGAACAAGTATCATTAAATCGATGAACGTTACGGCATCAAAAAAAGGATATACCACTGAATAACCATCCGGATAGGATCATATCTGAGAAAACTTGTTGTAATTTGCAGCAAGTTTTTTTTATGATCAGTTATTCCACAACGGTAGAGGCGCTCGATGCATTGAAGTATTGGTACGTTGAAGTTCCACCACATATTCTCGCACTATTACCTGGTAGAAAAGAAAAAGGAGATTTTAATCAGCGGCTAATTATTACGCTTGACAACAAGATCAGCTGGCAATGCGGAATACTGGCTTTGGGCGAAGGTTCCGGACTCATTACCGTTCAACAGAAACGTTTAAAAGAAGTTGGCAAAACATTGTTCGATGAAGTGCATATTTCTCTTGAAAAAGATGAATCCAAATACGGAGTTGAAGTTTCAGAAGTCTGTCTGATATACTGGGAACAAGTCCCTGAATCAAAAGCGTATTTCGACCTGTTAAAGCCCGGGATGCAGCGTTACATACTGAATCATATTTCACAACCAAAAAGTGAATTGAAACAGCTGGAACGAACACAGGAATTGTTTAAACGGCTTTTGAACTCGAATCCAAAAACAGTTACTTTCAGATATTTACTCGGGAAAGAGGATTAGTGGCTTACAACGATTTTCTGTGTAACCGCTTCGTCACCCAACACCATTTTCAAAATGTAAATTCCATTTTTCACTTCAGCAATATTGACCTGAAGTTTCAATCCGTTTTCCGCTGAAGGTACACTTACCTGGTAAACTTTTTCCCCTGCCAAGTTGTAAAACTCCAATACCGAGCCATTCAAAGATTGATATTCAACAGTCAACAGATCATTTGCAGGATTCGGATAAACCATAAGTTTGTCATCCTCTAAATTACAATCACCCGAAATCACATTTGTGAATGCAATTTCACCATCGTCCAACGTTTGTTTCACACGGTAATATCCAAGAACATTTGTCTCAGATTGGTCATAATAATTGAATTTCATAAAGTTATCCGAACCTACTTCTCCGTTGGTATAGGATTGTAAACTTTCCCAGTTAGCACCATCTCTGCTTTTTTGCAATGTCATTGTAGAAATATTGTTTTCTACCGGAACTTTCCATGAAATTGCTCTGAAATCATCCAAACATTCCACTAAAAGATCTGTCAATTTGAAGCCTAGCGGTGTACAGCTAACTCCCGCATCTCCTGCACCGGTTAAAAAGTTTAGGGGAACCGAAGTATTTGAATTACTGTAATTCGAAAAACAAATCAAATATTGCTGTCCGCCGGTAACTGCCAGTGGCGGCTCATAATTTCCCGGATCTCCGCCAGACGGAACAGATGCAACCACTCCCGTTCCTCCGTTATCCACTAAATTCCAGTTACAACGAACCGGCGCAATTGTATTTGCCTGAATAGCTGCACAGGTTGCTGCTCCGGAATAAGGATACATGATCCAATCGTAATACCCGGCCTGAGCTCCTCCTGCTCCAATCGTAAATTCCAGTAATCCGGAAGTTGCCACGTTCACAATCATCCAGGTAGAATTGTATTCTCCGACTAATAAACAACCCATATTGGAACTACCGGGATTCGTGTCAGGATTCGAAACAGTTCCGGAAGCAGGTATCTCATTAATCGTCCCAAAACCATTTGGGTCAATTTGAAAACTCAGATCAGTACAAACATTTACCGCTGCAGAGCAGTCAGAAGCAGTTGTTGTCCCACCTCCGGAAGTTCCTACAACACAAAGATCACCGAGCATAGTGGCATTTGAACTGAAATTTTGGATCCGAATATGGTAAACTGTTCCGGGAACTGTTGACATTGTTATTGTTTCTATTGCACTGGAACCACCCAAGTCAGCACATGCAACAGGTACTCCGGTTGCTGAACATGCTCCGGAAAAAACTGTAACTATCGGATCTCCGGTACCAAAAGGATCATAGTTAATGGTAGTTGTGGTTGAAGCAGCGGTGAACCAGGCCCAGACATCATCATTTGTACTTTCATTGCAAGAGCCGTCGGTAACTGCTGAAGTCCAGTAATTATTATTGTCATCCGAATCCCAAATACTGTAAGTACAGGAAGCTCCAGGAATTATTTCACCTGCGGCATTGTTATTACACAAATTTGTTTGAGCATGGTAACCACCAATTACCAGTAAACTCATTGTTAGTAGCAGCGATCTCATTACCTTTCTTCGTTTTCATTCACAATTCCGTCATTTGCCTTATAACATTTACTTTGCAGTTTTTGACGAATATTAGTAGGCGATTCTTCAATCACTGAGCACATTACATGCATATTTTGACTTTCAAGCAAAGTAACCAGTTGATTTTCCGATAATTGATCAATATCAAGCATAATCAAAATGCTTTCTGAATGATGATCGGTACGCGCTATCATTATTCCGGGCTGTTGTCGTAAAAATTGGCTTAATACCATATCTGAATTAGAATCATTCAATCCCGTAACCCTGGCCATGTAAGTTCGCTCTGTTTGCGAAAAACCGAATGGCACGAATGAAATTAAGGCTAGAAGGAGGAGGAGTTTTTTATTCATAGTAGTGTAATTTTGTAGCGTAATTTCCTCGAAAATAGGATTTTATTTTTAGATAACATTAAAATTTAACAAATTGTATTTATTTGAAAGGGGTTGAACTAAAAAAATATCCTGGCTTAAATACATAGTTGATTCCCAGAGTACTAATTGAGTTTCATACCCCTTATTTCTTTTAGGAATCCTTGTGAATCGGAATTTTTCATTCTTTATCATCAGGAGAACCATTAAATTTGTATAAAACAAAAACTCACATGCGCGTATACCTTGATAATGCAGCCACAACTCCACTTGCTCCCGAAGTTGCTGAAGCGATGATCCCTGTTCTTCAAAATGAATTTGGAAATCCTTCTTCAACTCATTTTTACGGTCGCCAGGCTAAAGCGCATTTGGAAACTTCGAGAAGAACAGTTGCGAGACTTTTAAACTGCGCTCCTTCTGAGATTATTTTCACTTCAGGCGGAACTGAAGCTGATAATATGGCACTGTTTACTGCTGTTCAGGAACTCGGCGTAAAACGCATTATTTCAAGCAGTATTGAGCACCATGCTGTTGGACACACCATTGAACATCTTTCTCAAACTTGCGGCATTGAAGCTGCCTGGTTAAAAATCGATTCCAAAGGTCATATTTCCCTGAAAGAACTGGAAACGCTTTTGGCGGACGGAAAACCGACGCTTGTATCTCTTATGCATGCCAATAATGAAATAGGAACACTTACCCCTATTCACGAAGTGAGTAAATTGTGTAGAACACACGGAGCTTATTTTCATTCTGATACCGTTCAAACGATGGCACATTATCCATTCGATATGAAGGAACTGGATATTGATTTCATTACCTGCGCTGCTCACAAATTTCACGGACCAAAAGGTGTTGGGTTCTTGTATACTAACAAAAAAGTTCCTTTGAAATCTTTTATTCATGGCGGATCACAGGAACGCGGTTTCCGTGGCGGGACTGAAAATGTATATGGAATTGTAGGATTAGCTAAAGCGCTTGAACTGGCGAATGAAGATATCACGGAGCATCAATCGCATGTTCAGGGTCTTAAGTCGTACATGATGTCTGAACTCGTGAATTTATTTCCGGATGTTACTTTTCACGGCGATACAGATCCTGCCAAAAGTTTATACACCGTATTAAACGTTTGCTTGCCCGGTACATCTAAAGCAGGCATGCTGCTTTTCACTTTAGATCTGAAGGGTGTAGCATGTTCGGGTGGTTCGGCTTGTACATCGGGAGCAAATAAAGGTTCACACGTACTGGAAGGAATTGCTGCTGATATGTCGAGGCCAAATGCACGATTCTCCTTTTCAAGATATACCACCAGGGCCGAAATAGATTTTGCTTTGGAACAACTCGCACTGATTTATGAAAAAGTGCTTGTTTAGCATTTAAAACTAAATACTATGAAAAACATCCTGCTACTCATTCTCGTTTTCGCTGCAACCTCTTCGAAAGCGCAATTGTATTATCCACCTCTGGTTGGGAATACCTGGGAAACGATGGATCCAAGCGAACTTGGCTGGTGTGAAGATTCTATTCTGCAAATGGAAAACTGGCTGGAAAATTCCACAACAAAAGCTTTCATTGTCTTAAAAGACGGAAAAATTGTGATCGAAAAGTATTTCGGAACTTTTACCCAGGACAGTTTATATGTCTGGAATTCGGCAGGAAAAACCTTAACAGCTTATGCTGTTGGTATAGCTCAAACCGAAGGCGATCTGGATATAGATGACGCTACAACCGATTATCTCGGAGCGGGCTGGACAAGCGCAACAACTTTCCAGGAAAACGCAATTACCATCCTGAACCAGCTTACGATGACCAGTGGATTGGATGACGGAGTTGCAGACCCTTTTTGCACAACGCCCGATTGTTTAGAATATTTAGCCGCTCCAAACACGCGCTGGGCATATCACAACGGGCCGTATACCTTATTAGATTCGGTAATAGAAAATGCTACAGGAGCCAATTTAAGCAGTTACGTTTATTCGAAGATCGGATCCAAGATCGGAATGACCGGCACATACGTTACAATTGGCTACAACCATATTTTTGTTTCAAAAGCTCGCGGCATGGCAAGGTTTGGTTTGCTGTTACAATCAAACGGAATGTGGAATTCAACACCAGTTCAAACAGATTTGAATTATCTGCAGGCAATGCGAACACCTTCTCAATCGCTTAATCCTTCGTACGGATATTTAACCTGGCTGAACGGACAAAGCGGTTATCAGATTCCAGGTGTACAATTTTTATTCAACGGACCTTTACTTCCGAATGCACCGGCAGATCTTTATGCAGCAGAAGGAAAGAACGGACAAATCATCAATGTGGTCCCGTCAACAGGAATGGTTGTGGTACGAATGGGAGCAACACTCGGGAGCAGCCTGATCTCAACACAATACAATGACACAATCTGGCAATATATCAATCGTCTCGATTGCGGCTTATCTATTCAGAAAGAAGAATTATCTGATTTAAAAATCGGGATAGATCAATTGCAACGAAATATCATGATTATCGGGCTAAAACCATCTGATGAAATTGAAGTAATCAATGCCTCAGGAGCACTAATTCCGTTGATAAGAGAGGAAAATATCTTCGATCTTAAATCAGCAAGCAGCGGAATCTATTTTGTACGAATAAACAGAAATGGTTATGAACGGGTTTTCAAAGTGCCTCTGAATTGACTATATTAGCTGATTCAGATGAGTCAGCACAGACATATATTAATTATGAGTTCCTGGTTTCCCAACAGATTGAATCAGTTTGCAGGAAATTTTGTGCAGCGATTTGCAGAACTGCTTGCAACCGAGTTTGAAGTTTCTGTAGTTCACACCATGGGAGATAAAAAAGTTTCAGCACTTCAATTAGTTGAGACAATTGAAAATAACGTTCGCATCATTCGGGCATATCATCCGATTTCCAAAAACAGATTTGTTCACTGGTGGAATCAGCGTAAAGCATTACGTACTTCTCTTAACCTTATTGAAGACGTAGATTTGATTTTCGGACATGTACTGCTGCCGAGAGCATTTCAGTTCATTCATGCCAAACGACATTTCCATCGTGATTTGGTTGTTTTGGAGCATGGATCTTATTACAGAAAAGAGATCAGCAGCCGGTTTAAGCAATTTAATAAACGGTTCTTAAAACGTGCAAGTCGTCATATTGAACTATTCTGCGCAGTTTCTCCTATACTGGCAGAAGATATCAAGCGTATTTTACCCACGTCGAAAGCTACTATTTTACCAAACTTCGTAGATTCCAAGCTTTTCACAATTGCTGCTGATAAAAAGGAGTACAGAACCCGTTTCCTGCATGTTTCCACACTAGATTTGGCCACGAAGGATCCGAACTTACTCTTTGAAGGATTCAAACAAGCTTTCAGCAAGAACAAAGCGATTTCGCTAACTGTTATCTCCGATCAGGACACCGACAGATGGCAAAACTGGAGTTCGGAAAACGGATTAGATAAAGCCATATCCTGGATTGGACCAAGCGATTGGGAGACAGTGGCAGCAGAAATGCAAAAGCACGATTGTGTATTAGTGACATCAACTTATGAAACTTTCAATATTGTAATTGCTGAAGCCTGGATTAGCGGTTTGCCTGTTATTTCCACAAACGTTGGAATTGCTTATGAAATGGATCCATCACTCGGAATTCAGCTGACCGAATCAAGTCCTGTAGAATTAGCAACAGCCATAGAGTTATTTACTTCCGGAGCTTTGCAGTTTAACGCGAAAACCATTCGCAAGCACGGATTGACTTTTTCCGGCGAAACCGTTATGGCTCAAATGAAAGATTTATTTGAACCACATTTCAAGGCGTATGAATAGAGTTGAAATTCTTACAGAAACCATGAAAAAACTTCAGATTTCGGTTGAAGATATTGAACAGGAATTAAATGCCATCATTTTAGATCTGGCCAACGAAACAAAAAGCTCTGCCGGCGACAAATACGAAACAGCCCGGGAAATGATCCAGCAGGAACGTGTGAAACTTGAACTGGCAAAAGCAGTCAAATCTCAGCACGTTGGTCAATTGAAACAGTTTCTTGAGATTCAATCGCGGCAAAAAATTGCAGTTGGTTCCATTATACAAACTTCAGATGGAAGATTTCTTTTGGGTGTTCCGTTTGGAAAAGTAATTTTGGATGATCGCTCTACTCTCTTCGGATTAGGTGCCACTTCTCCTCTATCCCAGTTGCTGCTTGGAAAACAGCCAAAAGATCAGATCGAACTGAATGGAATGATTTACAAAATCGATTCAGTATATTAAGCCAGTATTAAATTTGGTAACACAGATTTAATGATTCACTCAAAATCCAATAACACGAAGGTGTGATTAGAATAATCTAGTACATCGACTTTTGCATCAAATAAATGATGTAATGAAATACTTTTTATCGATTGTTCTCTTAGCATGTTCTTTCTCACTCTTTAGCCAGGAGCCGGACAGTAAAGCAAATGCAACAATTTCTGGTACAATCCTCGACGATTTTGCGCAGCCATACCCGGGTGCTCAGGTTGAATTAGTAAATGTAAAGTCCATTTTCACCGATATGGACGGAAAATATTCCTTCGGAAAATTACTTCCGGGAACGTATGATATCAATATTAAAACCAACGATTTCCCAACAAAGACATATAAAGGAATATCACTTGGTGAAAGTCAGTCGATTATTCTGGATGTAAGTCTTACCTTTGGCGATACCATCGAGCAAATTGTTCTTGACTTTAAACGGAACCAAACCACAGACCAAACCGCAACACTTATCCAGAAAGAACTTCCGGGAATGGCAGAAGTAGTTTCAGGTGTTGCAGCAGGAAGAACTCCGGCAAACAATACCGGTGACGTTATTAAAATGTCGAGTGGAGCAAGTATACAGGACAATAAATTCGCCATTATCCGCGGTTTGAATGACCGGTACAACGCAGCATACTTAAATGGCTCTCCGCTTCCTAGTACAGAAGCAGACAGAAAAGCATTCGCATTCGATATGTTTCCATCGAATATGATCGATAATCTTGTGATCTCAAAAACAGCGACTCCTGATATGCCTGGCGAGTTTGCAGGCGGGATTATTCAGATCAATACGAAATCAATTCCGGAAAGATCATTCTTTTCTATTGGTGTTGGCGGCAGCTACAATACAATTACAACGTTCAAACCCCAAAAAACATACGAAGGCGGTAAACTGGACTGGATTGGAGTTGATAACGGAGCTCGTTCCATGTCAAACACTATTCCTGCATACGGAGATTATCCGGTGGCCATTTCGCAACAAGCAAGTTTAGCCCAGCAATTCTCAACATCATGGGGATTAATGGACCGTAAATTTTCTCCTAACTACAGTCTTCAGTTCTCAGCAGGATTTAACGATACACTTTTCGGAAAAGAAATCGGTGTAATTACAGCACTTACTTATTCCCGTTCATTCAATTACAACGAAACGGTTCGTAAAGGTTATATAAACGGAACAGGAAGTGACGTTTCACAAATTGAGTATGTATACAATGATCAAAATAACAACGAGCAAATTCTTGCGGGCGGTCTTGCAAATTTCACTTTGAAATTAAACAAGAACAACAATATCAGTTTCAAGAATATTTATTCTATCAACTCTGACGACAAACTGATTGCACGTACGGGTGAGATCAATCCGCTAGAGGCAAACCCTACATTATTACGTTCAAATGCGCGCTGGTTTACAAGTAACGCTGTTTATTCGGGACAATTATCCGGAGATCATTACATGGAGAAAGCAAAAATCCGTTTGAACTGGCTAACAGGTTACAGCAATGTGAAACGCGTAATTCCAAGTTTGAGAAGAACCATTTATACACGTTCAAAAACATTCAACGATCCGTCAGATCCGAACCCGTTAGACACAACTTATGTTGCAAACATGTCTTACTCAAGTGTTGGACCAAACTACTCAGGCGGAATGTTCTTTTCAGAAAACAACGAAAACTCTATCAACAACCGTTTAGATCTTGCTTATACGTTAAGTGAGGTAAAAAAAGTAAAGACAATCATCAAACTTGGTTTGTACAGCCAAATCCGTGACCGTGATTTCAAAGCACGTCAGTTAGGATATACAAAATACGGTATTGTAGGAGGAAATGTAAATTTTGACAACTCATTACTTTACCTTCCGGAAGATCAAATTTATGCACCTGAGAACATGGGATTATTGGAAGCTCCATCTGCTTCGAACGGAAATGTCGGTACCGGCGGCTTCAAATTAACTGACGGGACAAAATTCTCTGATTCGTATACTGCCCAATCTCAATTAAACGCAGCTTATTTGATGGGTGACAATCGTTTTGGGAAATTGCACCTGGTATACGGAGTGCGTGGAGAATATTTCCAGCAGGAACTTCAGGCAAGACGTGACGATAACTCCATATTGGAAATCAACACAAAGAAATTAGACATCTTACCATCGGTAAATGCAATTTATGAAAAATCGGAGCGTACAAATATCCGCGCTGCCTATTCACAAACTGTAAACCGTCCGGAATACCGAGAATTAGCACCATTTGCATTCTATGATTTCACTACAAACTTCGTAGTATCAGGAAACGACAGCTTACAACGCGCTAAAATCCAAAACTTCGATTTACGTATTGAGAAGTTCCCGGGAAGAGGTCAGTTATTCTCTGCAACTGTATTCTACAAAATCTTCGATAATCCGATCGAGCAGGTAAGTCGCCCTGACGTAACAGGAGAAATTTCTTACAAAAATGCAAAGAGAGCTACGAATTTCGGAGTTGAAGTAGAAGCACGAACGTTGATCGCAAGTGTCATCCGGGTAGACAGCAGTTCTTTCTTAAACAACCTTACAATTTTCTCCAATTTATCAGTGATCCGTTCACAGGTTGATGTTTCAGATATTGTTGGGTCGGCAAGTTCTTCAAGACCATTACAAGGGCAATCGCCATACGTTCTGAATGCAGGATTAACATACATGCATCCTGATAAAAAATGGTCTTCTACTTTATACTTAAACAGAGTTGGTGAACGTATTGCCATTGTTGGAAACGTAAATGAGCCTGACCTTTGGGAAAATGCAAGAACATTCTTAGATTTCCAGGTGACTTACGGTTTTTGGAAAAACAAAGCCGGAGATGGCAATAAAGCAGAATTGAAACTGAACGTTAAAAATATCCTTGCACAGGATCAGTTGTTCTACCAAAATAACGAGAACACTGCAGATGCAAAAGGAGTTCGCGGAGCAACAAACGCATTGTTCATTGGAAACAGAGATAATAATAACGGGTACCAGGAAGGAATTGATGATGAAGTTTGGAGAACTAATTTCGGAAGAACTATCTCAATGAGTTTAACATTTAAACTATAAGTACATTACATCAAATCAAGCAATGGAACTGCTCATCGAAAGGTGGGCAGTTTTTTTGTTTCTATAAGTTCCGGCTAAGTAAGCAACGGTCGCGAAATATTCACGCGATTCTACACTCAGAAAACAATCGGTATTTTTATTGTCCACCACACATGAGGAACACAAAGAAAAGTAAGATGAAACTCCCGCAGAGTTCGCGAAAACCACATAGGACAATAAGATCGTTTATTATGAGGTGTCAATAGCCAATCAGAAAAAAGAAAAACTATGTGGCCGTTAACTATATGTTAAACAAGTCTTAATACTGAATATT
>CAMLIF010000049.1 GCA_946479985.1 uncultured Flavobacteriales bacterium | reverse complement strand
ACGATAACCCATGACGCGACCCGAGTTCTGCCGGGTGCTACTATCTTCAGTCTTCGCCAAAAGCTCAGCGAGAAGGTCTCAGTGTTCCATCAAACACTCTATGGTTAACTTCTGCGATCATCCGCTCACGTCTGGGGGAAACATTATCAAGTCTTCGCCAAAAGCACAGCGAGAACTATCTCAGCGTTCTTCTTTCCCTGTCTGCCGACAGGCAGGTTCGCGGTTATTATTACCACAATGTACTAAAGCACAGCGGGAAGATTTCCTATCTTTACCCCAATTCAATTCCCATGAAAGCAAAACGCATCATCACTTTCCTTCTTGCAATTAGTATACTGCAATCATGCGTAGTCCGTTCCTTACTTGTAATCTCCAGTGCAGATTTGAGCGATTACAAATCAAAAGAGATCGCCATTCCGTACGAAGAAGTTTATGGCTTAATGGTAGTTCCCATTGTGATCGAAGGAAAAACCTACCGTTTCATTTTCGATACCGGGGCAGGAAGCACGGTCATTTCTGCTGAATTGGCAGAACTGGTCTCGTTCAAAGAAAAAGGAGCAATTAAAGTGAACGATGCCCAGCATGTTTCCAATAAACTGCCTGTTGGTTATTTAAAAGGAATTTCGCTTGGAGAACTGAATTACAGCAAAGTAGGAGTAATTGTCAACGATTTCAGTCAGAATGCACAGTTCAAGTGTCTCGGGATAGATGGTATTCTTGGAATGAACGTCATTCAGCTCAATAACTGGAAGGTTGATTACGGAGCGAAAACACTTCTGAGTTATGATCTGAGTTTTAAACCAACATTTACAGAAAGCACACAGGAATTTCCGTTCGTTTCAAAAACTGGAATTCCGTTTATCAATTTATATGTCAACGGAGTGCAGGATAAATTCATGATCGATACCGGGAAGAATAGTGAAATTATTTCCATTTCAAGCAAAGTAAAGATCTCCGAAAAAAGCAATCAATCTGTTGGCTACGCTTCGTTTGGAATGTTTGGTGATACACCAATGGATACAACCAATTATTACCAGGTAAACTTCTCCGACAGTCTTGGCTTTAACCTGACCGATATCAGCGTTTCACAGGACAAAGATTCCAGGGGGAATATGGGGAACGGGTTCTTTAAACGGAACTACGCCTCTGTTTTCTTTGATTTTAAGAACCGTAAAATGTATTGTACCGCACCAACTCACAAAGCTACAATTTACACCAGTTTCGGTGTTTCGGTTATGCTTGCGGCAGATGGATTGGTTGTGGGTTCAAAAGATCTCGGTTTTTCTGAAGATGTGGATGGAATTGCGGTGAATGACCAAATCCTGGAAATAAACGGCACAGCTGTTACAGGAGAGAATGCGTGTGAAATGACACGGTTTCTCGGAACATCTAAACTGGAAAACAAACCCGTAATACTGTTGATCCTTCAAAACGGTGAAAAGAAAAAAGTGGTGCTGAAGCCCAAAGAAGTAACTGCCAACTAAGCATGAGGTGTAACCTTTAGTCGTTTTTGGCTGTCTTAACAAACGTAACATGAATTCTATCTGAGAAAATGAGGAGAATCCTGATGGTGTGTTTACTGCTTTTGACAAATTTCCTGGCTTTTGCTCAGGTAGAAGACACTGTATCGGTTTATTATAAGTCCTCAACCTTGAATCACATTGTACGGATAAACAGTACAGAAGCTGTTGTTTACAAAGCCAGTATTGCCTATTCGGCCCGAAAATCTATAACCTCACCGAAACACATTTCCATTTTAGATGAGAATAAACTGTTGAACGCATTGCAGGATTCCACTTCACGTGAGCAAATCCGGTTATTTTATACTGGTGAGAAGTTCATAGTTGAAAAGAAAGAAGAAGCGTTTGTCCTGAAGCAATTGAGTGGAAAAGGGACGCTTTTAATGACCTTGCGGCTGACTCCCTTCGAAGAACGGGAAAAAATTGAAGCCGCGATCAATGACTACCACCGAATATATTTTGAACCCTCGAAACTGGATTCAATCAGCGCTGAATTTGAAGACTATGCCGGCTATTGGCAAAGTGATAGTATTCAGGCTAAACTGGAATTCGTCCCCGTGAAATTGCCACCTGATCAATACGAAACTGAATTAAAACTTTTTGATACTGTCTTATTCGACAGTATCCGGAAGTTAAATGAAAAATATGCGGGTTTCCTTCGTCGACTGGAAACAGAAGCCCCGGCAGTATCGGAAGTCATGGAAATCTATCGGGATATTTACAAAAAGGATTACGATTTCGAATTTTACGGAATCCGGTTGATTCAGCAGTTAGCAGACCATCAGCCGCAGCTGTTCTTTCAGGTGGCAGAACAATTTGAAGCTCCGAAAGAACGGCGCGGATATTTTCAGACACTGAACCCCGGGCGCATGAGAAAAATGAATAAGATAGAAGCAGATGCTGACATCAAATCCGATTTCCATAAAGCACGCCGTCACCGTGTAATGGCAAATATTGCTCTTTATACCGTAGAATCTTTTGTAATCCTCGTCGGCGCATTCCTGCTTACACTTTAAGTCTTTTCTATAAAACCTAAAGCGGTTGTAAAATCTGCTTTGGGCTCCTCTTTTAATGACGAAGCGACTGATAAGTCTGCTTCAGTCCTCTTGCGCCCCTTAGGCTATGTGACTATGTATGTTCACTATGATTTCTATGTGTTTAAACTGCATCTTTTTCCTATCTTTCCACCATGCTAATTAACCGAATCTGTATCCTGGCCTTTCTTCTGCTCAGCACAATTACAGCAGCTCAAAAGCCCGTCGGCCGCTTTCCGCAGTCGGAAGTGTTTTTCCGTGCCAAAGCATTGGGAATGGTCATCATCGAAGATCTGTGGGTTCGTAGTTTCTCAGTCGGTACCGAATACCGTTTCGCGAATCAGTTTGCAATTTCTGCAGATTATGTTCATTTCCGCTGGCGACGTGAAGCTGAAGTTTACAAAACTCCGGGAAATTACGAGGATTACGATGAATATTCGCAATACGAACCACGTAACTATTGGGCCTTCCAGCTGAAATGGTACCCGCGTGCTTTTTTCGATTTCAATGGTGTACAGCCTTATGTCTCGCTGATGTATAAAAACGGCGGGCACAAACTCTACAACGAAGAGAAATATCCGCTTGGTGAAAACACTATTATAGGAATGAGCGGACAATTCCACGATTTCGGCTTAACAGTAGGAGTACTTACTTCAGGAATTGTTGGTGGAGATATTAGTTTTGGCTGGCGACAGCGCACAGAGCAGCGTGTAGAAGAATACCATCATGTGAACGGAGCTTCAACCTTCACCGAAATAAACGAAGTGAAGTACGGTCCCGTTTTACGGCTCAACGCTTATGTGAAAATCGCTGGGTTCAGACAACGCTAATCTGATTTCGAATAATTACGCGTCAGTTTGAATGACCCACAACTGAAGGAGTATCGTTTCTCTGCAACACCCGTCAGTTTGAGTGAAATACGACGCAAGGAGTTTTTTGTATCGAAAACAGGGTGTAATCAATCTACCAACTCCAACTCTTCTTCCAAAACAACCTCAGCAACCTGTGTTTTCTCTTCCTTAGGCTGAAATTGTGGCTGAAGCACGTTTTTATTCCCTAACCGTTTCATGTGGCGGAAATGCGAAGCTATTGCCTTTCCAGTTGTTGGATAAGAGCGGTATTCCACATCAAATTCCGCGCATACTTCTGACACGATCTTTTGGATGGCAGGGTAGTGGATGTGTGAGATTCTTGGGAACAAATGATGTTCTACCTGGTAATTCAATCCGCCAACAATCCAGCTTACCAATTTATTGTTTACAGCAAAATCACTCGTTGTGCTGATTTGGTGAACAGCCCATTCAGTATCAATTTCAGTGTGTTCCCCATGGCTGTGCTCAAATTCAACGTTTTCAACTACGTGTGCCAATTGAAAAACGAAACTCATCATGCAGCCGAGTACGAAATGCATTACCGTAAAACCAAGGAAAGCCCATCCAAAACCGAAGATGAATCCCGGAATAACAAGATATAGCCCGAAATAGATCATTTTCGTTATCCAGAACATAACATGATCAACAGGCTTCATACGATTCACTTCCACATTGAATTCATTGCGGTTAAAATAACTTTCCCAATCCTTTAGTGTAATCCAGTACAACGTAGAAATCCCGTACAGGAAAGTCAGGTAAATATGCTGAAAACGGTGAGCCTTAAAGCGTTTTTGCGTTTCGCTCATGCGCAGGAACGGCGTTTTTGCAATATCGTCGTCAATTCCGTCTACATTGGTGTATGTATGATGAACAATATTGTGTTTTTGTCGCCACATGTGCGCATCTGTTCCCAAAGCATTCATAGAAAGCCCGAAGAAATGATTGATTGCTTTTTTTGTCGAAAACGAATCATGACAAGCGTCATGCATAATGTTGAAACCAACCAATCCCTGAACGAAACCAAGAAATCCGGCAAGAACCAGAACCGACCATCCCGGAATGGGAGCGGCAACAATTGCAGTGTATGTTGCAACGTATGTTGTAATGATTATTGCTGTTTTCCAGTACAACTTTGCGTTACCTGTGGGTTTGATGTTGTTTTCGGTAAAGTATCCGTTTACTGACGTTCGAAGGGTCTTGAAGAAATCACCCTTGGGTTGTGAAAATTGAACTGTTGCCAAGCCTGATAATTTTCGCCAAAGATAGGATATTCTCATAAAATAAGAAGCAATTTTCGACAAGCTCAGGAAAATCCACGATGCATTCTTGGAATTTCACCTATTGCCAATTATCTTTGCGAAGTCACTTTTTTAGGATGATTTCTCTCCTGCTTTCTGCAAATGAGGAAAGGATGAATGCTCTCCGGGATGAGCAGGAAACTTGTTGAAATTTTAAGAACTGGAAATTTATGGAAACAATGGAAAAATTATCCTCTCAGGATCTGATGCATTTGGAAGAAAAGCATGGAGCACACAATTATCATCCACTGCCGGTTGTACTGGCAAAAGGCGAAGGAGTTTATGTTTGGGATGTAGAAGGAAAACGTTATTACGATTTTCTTTCCGCGTACTCGGCGGTAAACCAGGGACATTGTCACCCGAAAATTGTAAAGGCATTAACAGATCAGGCGCAGTTATTAACGTTGACATCGCGTGCTTTTTACAATGACACATTAGGTGTTTACGAACAATACGTAACATCTTACTTCGGTTTTGATAAAGTATTACCGATGAATACGGGAGCTGAAGCTGTTGAAACAGCAATCAAACTGGCCCGTAAATGGGGTTATGAGAAAAAAGGAGTAGCAGAAAATCAGGCGCAGATTATTGTTTGTGAACAAAACTTCCACGGTAGAACAACTACCATCGTTTCGTTTTCAAGTGATCCGGATGCAAGTACGAATTTTGGTCCGTTTACGCCGGGATTCATCAAAATTCCTTACAACGATACAAACGCTTTGGAAGAAGCACTGAAAGAGCCAAACGTAATCGGATTCCTTGTTGAGCCTATTCAGGGTGAAGCCGGAGTTTATGTTCCGAACGACGGATATTTGGCAAAAGCGAAAGAATTATGTACTGCTGCAAATGCATTGTTCATTGCAGACGAAGTTCAAACCGGAATTGCACGTACAGGAAAATTATTGGCGGTTGATCACGAGAATGTGAAACCCGATATTTTGATCCTTGGAAAAGCAATTTCAGGCGGTGTTTATCCTGTTTCAGCTGTTTTTGCGAATAACGATATTATGGATGTTATTAAACCGGGACAACACGGTTCTACGTTCGGAGGAAATCCGTTGGCAGCGAAAGTAGCAATTGCTGCTTTGGAAGTTGTGAAAGACGAAAAACTTGCTGAAAATGCCGAGCGTTTAGGACAGTTGTTCAGATCAAAAATCAATGAGCTGATCGCTAAAACAGATTTGATACTCAAAGTTCGTGGTAAAGGGTTGTTGAATGCCATTTTGGTAAACGATACCGAAGACAGCAAAACTGCCTGGAACCTGTGTGTTGCAATGAAAGACAACGGATTGCTGGCAAAACCAACTCACGGAAATATCATTCGTTTCGCTCCGCCATTGGTGATGACAGAAGAGCAGTTGCTGGAATGTGTTGCGATCATTGAGAAAACTATTTTAGCGTATAAGAAATAAGAGCCAGCGAGAGCTGGTGATATTAGAAAACTATAAAAGGTCATTACTTGTAATGACCTTTTTTTATTGTTTAAACTTAAAGTCTTTTGATTTGAGTCAAAATATCGTTTTCTAAACCTTTTTTTTGATATTCGCACCATGGAAATGCTTTACATCTTAATTGGCACTGCTATCGGTCTTATACTTCTTGTTTTAATTGCAGGAATTGTCCTTAAAAACGGGTTGATCGCTAAATCAAACCAGGTCGACGCTTCGTTTGCCACGGTAGATGTCATGCTGAAAAAGCGCTTCGACCTTATTCCGCAGCTAATGGGTTGTGTTGAAGGTTATATGAGCCATGAAAAAGAACTTCTGTCGAAATTAACCGAGCTGCGTTCAGTGCCCCGCGATGTGGAATCTCTGTCAAAAGTGAATCGCGAATTGGGGGCAAGTTTCTCCCAATTCCTCATTAAATCCGAAGCTTATCCGGACCTGAAAGCGAGCGACCAGTTTTTAATGCTTCAGCGAAGTATCAATGAAATGGAAGAACAGCTTGCGGCTTCCAGAAGAACTTATAACGTTGCTATCCAGGATTATAATGATCTTGTTTTGAAATTCCCTTCTAACATAGTGGCTCAACGCAATAAAATGGAGCAGAAACGCTATTTTGAATTCCACGATTAATCATTCAAACCAATGACTAAAGATCTTACCGCCGTTTACCGGGATTTATTACTTGGCGATTTGGGAATCCTCGAAGAAAAACGCAAACTATTTGTGGCCTCCTTCCGCAAAGTATTGTGGATTTTCATTGCTCTTGCTGTTGTTTCCATTATTCCGTTTTGTATTGGTGGCGCGGAAGAATTGGGATTGCTGTTCATTCCGCTTGGAGTGGTAATTGTTGCCGCAGGAATTGTATTGGGTATAAAACATTGGCGTTTCACCAAGCCCTTTAATATAGAGTTTAAAGCAAAGGTTATTCCCGCTTTGGTAAAAAGTGTCGATGAAAGATTGAACTATGATGCGCATCATAGCTTAATGAACGAGTATTGGGACAGTGGATTATTTCCGCATTCGGTTGATCGTCACCGGGCAGAAGATACCATAACCGCACGGTTTGATCAAACACATTTTTCGTTTGGCGAAATACATACGGAGTATAAAACAGTTTCGCGTGATAAGAACGGGAACCGGCAGGAACATTGGCATACCATTTTTGAAGGATTATTTTTTGTGGGCGATTTCAACAAGCACTTTTCCGGCGAAACAATCATTGACCAGGATACAATGGAGCGTATGTTCGGTAAACTTGGACGAAAACTCCAATCGTGGAATACAGATCGAAAAGGAACACTGATACGAATGGACAATCCTGCTTTCGAAAAAGGTTTTGCCATCTATTCAACAGATGAACAGGAGTGCAGGTACCTGCTTACTCCTTCGCTCATGGAGCGAATTCTGGAATTGAATGAGCGTACCGGAAAGAAAATCTGTTTGTCCTTCCGAAATAAAAATGTGTATGTTGCCTATTCATTCGACAAGAATTTATTTGAACCGCGTATTTTCCGAACTTCGCTGAAAATGGAAGAAGCGCAGTTGCTGATACAACTCATTGATATGATGACAGGTTTGGTAGAAGACCTGAACCTCAACACGCGCATCTGGACAAAAGCGTAATTGTCAGTTCGCAGATTTTTTAATTAACCGCAAAGGTTTAATTCTCTGCGCTCTTCATTTCTCCGCGGTTCAAAAATAAAAGTATTAGCATTTAACCTGGAAGCAATTTAAATATCGATTTAGCAATGATTTAATCGAATTCTAATCGCGGTTTTCAGGATTCTAAAAGCACATTAACTATATTTGAACCCAAAATCTAGCGTTAAAGCTTCCAGCGTAGGCGCATAAAACAGAATTGATTTGGCAACAAAAATAAAATTTGGAACAGATGGCTGGCGAGCGATAATCGCTGAAGAGTTTACAGTAGAAAATGTAGCTCGTGTAGCTTATGCAACAGCCCAATGGTTAAAGAAATCCGATTGGAATTCAAAAATTGCTTTGGGACATGATTGTCGTTTTGCAGGCGAATTGTTTGCAGAAACAGTTGCCAAAATCCTTTTACACGAAGGAATTGAAGTGAAAATGTCGAAAGGATTTGTTTCCACACCGATGATCTCTTTAGCTGCAAATCAGCTGGAATGCGGTTTGGGAGTTATTCTTACGGCCAGTCACAATCCACCGTCGTACAACGGTTACAAATTAAAAGCGCACTACGGCGGACCGTTAACTCCCGAGTTGGTGCAGGAAATAGAAGACATTATTCCTGAAACCGTTCCGTTTGATTACACGAAAGTAGATCTTTCGGAATACGAGAAAAGCGGGAAATTGGAAATTGTAGATTTTGAAACGCGCTATGTAGATCATATCAAAGCCAATTTCGATTTGGAGGCAATCAATAATTCGGGACTGAACCTGGTTTATGATGCTATGTACGGAGCCGGACAAAATGTGATCCGTCGTATTTTACCGAAAGTTCAGTTGTTACATTGTGATTACAATCCGTCATTCGAAGGCCAGGCTCCCGAGCCAATCCAAAAAAACCTGCAGCCGCTCGAAAAATACATCAAGGAAAAAGGAAATATCCACTGTGCGCTTGCAACTGATGGCGATGCCGACAGAATTGGTCTCTACAACGGAAAAGGAGAGTTTATTGATTCGCATCACATCATTTTGCTGCTGATGCACTATTTGGTGAAATACAAACACATGTCCGGTAAAGTTGTAACCGCGTTTAGTACAACTCCTCGCGTAGCAACAATGGCCGCACATTACGGTTTGGAATATCAGGTTGTGAAGATCGGATTTAAATACATTGCCGGAATTATGGTCGATGAAGATGTTTTGATCGGTGGTGAGGAATCGGGTGGAATTGCCGTAAAAGGACACATTCCTGAACGTGACGGAATCTGGATGGGATTAATCATCTGGGAATTCATGGCAAAATCAGGTAAAACGCTTGATCAGCTGATTGATGAGGTTTACGAGATTGTTGGTGCATTTAAATTTGAGCGCAACGATTTACATATTACCGAAGAATTGAAACAAGCCATTGTAGCCAAATGCGAAAACAACGAGTACAAAGCCTTCGGAAAATATACCGTTGATTCGGTTGGAACCATTGACGGCTGGAAATTCTTCTTCGACGACAACCGTTGGATGATGATCCGCGCATCGGGAACAGAACCTGTTCTCAGAACTTATGCCGAGGCACCAACCCTGGAAGAAGTAAGAGAAATCCTGAAAATTACAGAAGAGACTATTTGTTAACACGCAGTGGAGGATTCCTGCCTCGATGCTTCGGGGTCCGAATCCTGCGCTTATAAACTTTAAAACGCTTATTTGCTCCGGTGAATAAGCGTTTTTTCTTTGCGCTCTTATTTCTTACTGGTTGGTTCCTGGACGTGCTACGTTAGTTAACCACAAAGATTCTGTGTTAATATCCCAAAGAAGAAGGCGCAAAGGTGAATGATAGTCATAACTGCTTTCCCAATATAAAAAAAGCTCCGATTCAATTGGAACCGGAGCATGTTGTTTTTATATTGTTCGACAAAGGATTATGCAGTGGAGGATTCTTGTCCCGATACTTCGGGGTCGAATTCTGCGCTTAATGACCTCCTTTTTTACCAGGGCCTTTTCCTCCTTTAGCAGGACCGGAAGGCTGACCACCTTTTGAATGGAAATCTCCTGGCTTACGCTGAGTTTGCTGTTTGGGCTGGTTTTTTTCGGGAGCATTTTTCTGATGAAAGTCTCCGGGCCCACGATCATTCCCCTTGTTCTGGTGAAAATCTCCCGGACGTTTATTGTTGTTATGATTTTGATCTGGTTTTTTGCCCCAATTACCTGATCCGTTCGGCTGTTTTCCTTTTTGATGAAAATCGCCTGGATTGTGATTATTCCCGTGATTGGAATTTCCGTGACCTTTTGGTCCGTGATTATCCCGGTAGTAATTGTTGTGATTGCCGTGATTGTGAAAGTTAGGATGTTTCCCATGACCATAAGCATGGCCCCGGCCCGGATGATAATACAGGTTCGGATTGTAATTTACAAACACTACGTGTTCAGCCGGTCTGTAATATTGATATGGAGTAATACTGAAATCGAATCTCAGCGGAAAGACAGAAACATAAAAATCATTACTGGGACTCATATAACGAACCAATCTGTACTTGTGTTTATGTCTTTTATTATCCTGGTAAGGCTGATAAGAATCAACATGTACATCCACGTGAGGAAGTACGTTAATGTTGATTTCAGCAAAAGCACTTGGCGGTTCAACTTGTCGTACCCAAATTCCATCCTCAACTACAACATAGTTGTAAGCGTACGGATCGTAATAGAAATTCTGTTTAGGATAATATACATAATGGTGGTTGTTGTATAGCCCAAACATTGTTGACTTATAATGAGCCTGTCCGGCTGCGGGGAAAGCAAAAGCACTCAGAATGAAAACGATCGCTGCACTTTTCCAATTCTTTATTCCCGGCGTTTTTATAGTTTCCATTTTATAACAAAGATGCAACAAAGAAAGCGCCTTCGGGTGATTTAAAAATTATATTTATTTATCCTCCCGATTCAGGCGGTTGTATGCGGTTTATGTTTTTGGATAAG
This sequence comes from uncultured Flavobacteriales bacterium, assembly GCA_946479985.1. The sequence goes on along the minus strand of CAMLIF010000049.1, from coordinate 15,870 downwards.
GACTGTTTGGGGGGTAAATGGTTTTAAATGAAGTATTATTCAGAAAATGAATGAGCCGATTTTGCAAAAAAAAAGCCGATGATCCTCATGAGACCATCGGCTTTTTTAATTGAATTCATTAGAATGCAGATGAATTCGATATGCTGCTTTTTTTCGTTTTCGATTGTGATTTAGAACGGAGAAGTTAAGTTGTTTCTGTTCTAATTACCACCTTTTCTGCGCGGACCTTTTGCTGGTGCCGAAGGCTTAGTTCCTTTTGAATGGAAATCGCCTGGTTTGCGTTCTATCTGAGGTTTTTCCTGTCTTCTGTCCGGATCTTTCCGGTGATGAAATTCTCCCGGATTACGTTTCGTTGCGGGTTGCTGCTCTTTATGCTGCTTTTCGTTTTTCTGGTGAAAGTCGCCAGGATTGCGATTCGTTGCAGGTTGTTTCTGCTTTTGCTGTTCATTTTTCTGATGAAAGTCACCGGGGTGACGATCGTTGTTCTGATTGCCATTCCCTGCATGAGGGTTATGAGGCTTGTTGTCTGGTTTGTGAAAATCGCCCGGATGATGATTTCCGCCGTTGTTGTTACCGTTACCATTTGGTTTTTGATGGTGCGGATACGGACGGTTATAGCCGCCATAATAATGATCATCCTGGTGAGCCATATCATGATGTTTGTAATGACCGTATGCGTGTCCACGGCCATGATGGTTCGGGTGGCAATACAGGTTCGGATCATAATTCACAAAGACTATATGCGCTTGTGGTTCGTAAAACTCGTATGCCGTAATACTGAAATCATATCTTACAGGAAGTCTGAATGCATAAAAACTGGCGCTCGGAGTCATGTAACGCATAATACGGTATCGGTGTCGGTGGTTTTCATTCTCATAATGCGGATAGTATGAATCAACGTAAACATCGGCATGCGGAAGTACATTAATATTAATCCGGGTGAACATACGAGGGGGTCGCAGTTGTCTCACCCAAACACCGTTCTCCACCACAATGTAATTCCCGGCAAAAGGATCGTAATAGAAATTTTGTTTCGGATAGTAAACGTAATGATGATGTTTATATATCCCAAACATAGTTGTTCCGTAGTTTGCGTGAACTGTTGCGGGAAAAAGGAACGTAGTAAGAATTCCAATCACCATTATATGCTTCCAGTTATTTTTTTGTTGCGTTCTCATGATTTCTGTGTTTTCTGCAAATCTGTTTTCAAAGCAAATGCCAAAGAATAGTGAATAGCTTATGGTGAGGCGTCATTCTTACTGTTTATGCGGGATTCAATCATAACATGATCCACCAGGCTCTTCCCTCCAAAATGAATTATATTTTCAAAATGAAAAAAATAGGTCCGAAATGAAGATTTAGAGCTGGTCATTTTTCACGACATTCTTAGTAATTTAGACGAGAAAATCTAAAACTATGGCTGGCTCGTCTTTCGGAACACTTTATCGCTTATCTACTTTCGGAGAATCGCATGGTGTTGCGCTTGGTGGAGTTATTGATGGCGTTCCTGCCGGTTTTTCAATTAATTTTGATGCGATTCAACAGGAACTTGCAAGAAGAAAGCCCGGTCAGTCGGCTTTGGTAACACAGCGAAAAGAAGACGATGAAGTAGAATTCCTATCCGGTATTTACGAAGGAAAAACTACCGGTACGCCCATTGGATTTATTATTCGCAATACACATCAGCGTTCCGGAGATTACGATCGGTTAAAGGAAGTTTTTCGTCCGTCTCATGCTGATTTTACATATCAGGAAAAATATGGAATCCGCGATCCGCGTGGAGGAGGAAGAAGCAGTGCCAGGGAAACTGCCTGCAGAGTTGTTGCCGGAGCTTTGGCAAAACAAATATTAAAAACTTCCGGAATAGAAATAGACGCTTTTGTTGACCAGGTAGGACCAATTCAGTGGAAAGGAGAGTGGAATGAATCACTTCGAACGGTTCGGGAAGAAAATCCGGTTCGGGTTCCCAATCATGCCGCTGCAGCTGAGATGGAAGCATTGATTCGTGAAGTGAGAAAAGCGGGAGATACCATCGGCGGATGCGTTCGCTGCATTATTACGGGAGTTCCTGTTGGTTTGGGTGAACCTGTTTTTGATAAATTACACGCCGAACTGGGAAAAGCGATGCTTTCAATAAATGCCGTTAAAGCTTTTTCAATCGGTTCTGGTTTCGACGGAGTTTCTATGCGGGGTTCAGAACACAATGATGTTATTCGTGCTGACAGAACAACAGAAACCAATTATTCAGGTGGTATCCAGGGTGGAATTTCGAATGGAATGCCGATTGACTTTCGTGTAGCCTTTAAGCCTGTTGCAACGATCATGACCGATCAAACAACCATTGATACGAAAGGAGAAGAAGCAATTGTAAGAGGAGAAGGCAGACACGATCCGTGTGTGGTTCCAAGGGCAGTTCCTATAGTTGAGGCAATGGCGGCAATGGTTCTGCTTGATGCACTATTTATTCAGAAATCACGTGTGCATGCTTCTTAAAATAGTAAATAACCGGTTTTTCAAACTGTTTTTTTTCAGTTTGTGTTTTATCATTCTCTTCTCAAAGTCTGATCGTTTATTCTATTGGACCAGTGATAAACCCACTGATGCTTCGGTAGTTCAGTCAGATGGATCAGGCTACTATGCTTTCTTACCGCAATGGTTTACTTACGGCACAGATCATTTTGAGTTTGCTCCGAAGATTTATAAAAAATATCCGAATAAACGGTACACTGATTTTTTTGGAACTAACAAAGAGAACCCGACCTCATATAATAAGTATTATCCCGGAACTGCTATTGCGCTTACACCGTTTTATCTTATTGGAGATCTGCACGCAAAAATCGCAGGTATAGATCAGGATGGCTACAGTTGGCCTTATATGCTATGGACGAACCTTGGTGTCATCTTTTTTGCTGTTTTTGGCGCTTATGGTTTATTCCGTCTCACCCAACTATATAAAATTCATCCGTTGGGAAGCTATCTGGTAGTTCTGGCAGCATTATTTGCAACCAATCTTTGTTACTACACCACTGTTGAGCTCCCTTTCTCACATGTGTTTAGTTTTTCCCTGAACACCTGGTTCCTGGTTCATGTAAAGCTTTGGACAGAAACAAAAAAGAATCGTCATTTTTATTGGCTCTCGGCGATTATGGGCTGGTTGATTGTTATCAGACCTACAAATTTGTTCATTCTCGTTTTTGTTCCTTTTTTGTTCAAATCAAGTGGTTCGTTTTGGAATTACCTGAAAGATATTTTTGTGAATAGAAAGCTTATGCTGACAATTGGGTTGGTTTTGTCTTTGCTATTCATAGCTGTTCACCTGCAGAATGTATATTCACAGACCGGTTCATTTTCAATGAATTCTTACGGGCAGGAAGGCTTTTCAAACTGGAAAAGCCCGTTTATCTGGGATGTACTGTTCAGCTATAAAAAAGGACTTTTTGTTTACACGCCGATTCTGTTTTTGTTAATTCCAGCACTAGTAGTTTGTTTTATAAAGCAGCGCAGGATCTTTTGGGGAACATTATTGATTTTTTCACTAGTCACATATTCCACTGCTTCCTGGTGGATGTGGTTTTTTGGCGGAGGACTTGGTGCCCGCAATTATATAGATTTCATGGGAGTCTTCCTTTTGGCCATTGCCCTGGCTTATCAGCATGTTCACTGGATTTTTAAATCTGCATTTTTTATATGTACGGTCATTGGAATTTGGGTTTACCAGATTTACGACTACCAGATGCGCAAGATGATTCTTCATTACGATACCGTTTCGAAAGAAGGGTTTTGGGAAGTTTTCCTCGAAACAGATTTGCGTTTTCAGTATTACATTGTTATACCATTTGATAAAGAACCGAAAACGCGTAAGAATGTAAGGAAACCTATGTTTCTTCTAAATAAAGCAAAGAAGGAGGTTCGAAATTCAGTGCTGGAAATAAGCAGGTTTGATGGGGAGGCTGATCCGCATCTTAGATTTAAAACAACCGAATTTTGCAATTCAGCAATGAAAGTAGGTTTAGAATTTAATACGGATATTCGGATTTACGATCATTTTACCAAACCGTGGTTGAATGTGTATTTGTATAAGAACGATTCGTTGATTGAATCAAAATCAATCCAGTTTGGAGGAAAGATCAAGGAACTACACGAGTTTTCATCGCAAAAATTATTTCTGAACCTGAATTCGAAATGGAATGAAATAGATTCTTTGAATATTTGGTTTGACCAAAACGATGGCGATGCAGGTGTTAAAAACTCAAGCATACAATTTTACTCGTATTAGCCTGATTTTTCAATTCAATAAGTAACTTTACAAAAAAATTACCGCATGTTACAGCGTATTCAAACAGTATATTTTACTATCGCCCTTTTGCTAATTGCAAGCCCGATGTTAGGGTTGACACTTTTTTCTGTCAAAATAGATCAATTGGGAGGAAATACTTTCGATGTAACACCTTTTGCCGTTTTGTCGAACGGAAATGTGATTCAAAACGCTGTTCTTTGGATCTACTGCGCTGTTCCGGTTGTTGCCATATTGCTGACTATTTTTACTTTCAAAACACGTGAGAAACAAATGACTCTTGCAAAAATGTCTATTCTATTGGTATTGTTGATTAGCGGCTGGTTTGTTGTTTCGGGTTACCAATTCCTGAGTAAAAGCGAATATCCTAAAAACCACGGTGTTATTTTAGGAATCGGGTTTTACCTTTTCGCTGCTTCGGTTATATTCCTGATCCTTGGTTTCAGAGGAGTTAGAAAAGACAAAAAGTTGATTGATTCTGTGGACAGAATTCGTTGATCATAAAAGTCAAATCTTACTAACTCTCACGGTTTCTTTATACTCTTTGGAAAGAATAGTTACCAGGTACATTCCCGGAGGAAGGCTGCTCATTTCAATTTCCTGCTGAAATGTCCCCCGCTCAATTGAACCGGAATATATGGCAGTTTGATGCTTGCCGTTCATATCATAAAGATCAATTTGATATTGCCCTGAAGTTGGAGCTTTGATCTCAATAGTTGAATTGTTCGAAGTTGGATTCGGGAATGCCAGACTCGAAAATTCAGTTGGGATCGGTCTTCCTTCGGTGTCAAATTCTTCAACAGGATCAACAGTTGCGACCAGATAGTCAGAGTATGCTCTTGTGGACATCATTGCGCCTCCATAACCATAGTAGCGTTCTGTTACAACTTGTATTTCATCAAAGTTATATTCTTGCAACTCAACTTGATCGGAAACCCATACCAATTCTTCCACCAAAGGTACCTGGGGTTCTGTTTCCGCAAGAACCTCCGGTTCAATGAAAATAAGCTTCTCCTGTATTGGATATGCATCTGCTAAAATAGATTTTGCTGTTTCCTGGAAATCGGTGATTTCAGCTTCCTGCCGCTGGTCGTTACAGCTAAAAAGTGTTAGCCCGAAAGTGGCGATCAATGCAAATAAAAAGGCGCTTTGAAATGTTTTGGTTGATTTGAACGAATACGCTTCAAAATCGGCGTTCAGTTTTGCTTCCTGTTCAAATGTTATTTGACCGCAAATATGCTTTCCAACATGTGCTCTGAGAATCTGTTTAATTTGTTCAGTGCTCTTATTTCTGAAATCAAATGTGTTTGTTTCGCATTTACTGCAAAAAGCTCCTTGTTCGGTTGGAGTCATTGCTGCAAAATTTTCGTTACAAGGCTGGGGAATGGTAAAGTTTTTCATAAGCTGGTATAGTTTCAGTTTCGTAGTAAGATGCTCTGTAAAGCAGATTCCATAAATCTAAAAGGAATTTGTTCTGAAGTGGTTACAGATGACTCAATGATTGGTTCACTTTGCTAATTGAAAGTTGAAACGTGTTAGAATTACGAATTATTTGTTTTACCCACTCATAACTCTTTCTACATTTTCAATTATCTTTAAAAACGCTCAAACAATTACTTCTATGAAACAATTTTTCTTTCTTTTTGCCATCACTTTTCTTTCTGCTCAGATATGTGCTCAGAAAGACACAATTCCTTACGGATCGAATAAATCAGTTGGAAAGTTCCGGAAGATTAACGGAGTGAATTTGTACTACGAGATCTACGGAAAAGGAGAGCCGTTATTGTTGATTCATGGAAACGGAACCGGAATCAAAGGCTGGTCTTCTCAAATTGCTCATTTCTCGGAAAAGTACCAGGTTATTGCTGTTGATTGTCGTGGTCGTGGCCAGTCTGAATTAGGAACAGATTCTCTAACGTATTTCCAGCAGGCAAATGATCTTGCGGCGCTGCTCAGGGAACTGAAATTAAAAGATGTAACAGTTGTTGGGAAAAGTGATGGTGCCATTGTGGGATTACTAATGGCCATCAATTATCCGGAAGGATTAAAACAATTGGTTTCTTACGCTGCAAATGCAGAACCAAATGGTCTGTATCCCGAATCGGTAGAGAGTATAAAAATTGCCCGTTTACAAGCAGAAGAGATGCTGGCTAAAGGAGATACCACCAAAAATTGGAAACTGGAACAACAAAAACAACGCATGATGGAATTCCAACCGCACATCAGTGCCGGAGATCTTCAGAGGATCGCTATTCCGGTGTTGGTAATGTCGTGCGACCGCGACGTAGTTATGGAAGAACATACTTTTTGGATTTACCGAAATATTCGTTTTGCCAATTTGAGTATTTCACCGGGAGAAACACATCGTCTTCCAACATTGAATCCGGAACTCTTTAATTCGGTTGTAGAGAATTGGATGTCACAACCGTTTAAAGGAGATGCTATACGATTCAGATAATGACTAATTATTAGTTGCTAATTGCGAATGAACGAAGCAAAATTCACTAGTAACCCGCAATTCGTGATTCGTAATTAACTTAAGCTTTGCTTTAAGTTCGTATCTTTGCACCTTCAAATAAAAAACAATGAATTTCCTTTCTGTAGAGAATCTGACCAAATCTTTTGGCGACCGCGTTATTTTTTCCGATGTAACGTTTGGTATTGACCAGGGCGATAAAGTGGCGATTGTCGCTAAAAACGGAAACGGGAAAACAACTTTGCTCCGCTGTTTAATGGATATGGAGCAAATTGATAGTGGACGTGTAGTATACAGAAACGATATCCGCGTGGCATTTATGCAGCAAACGGAAACGCTTGATCATGATCACACGATCCTGGAAGCGGTTTTCTCTCACGACCTGCCGGAACTTCAAATTGTCAAAAAATACAATCGTGCCCTGCGCGACGGAAACGAGGAGCTGATCAACGAATGTTATGAAGAACTGACTGAACTGAACGCCTGGGATATGGAAGTGAAAGTGAACCAGATTCTTTCGGTTTTGAAACTAAATGACACAAGTTTGTTGGTTGGAAGTTTATCCGGTGGACAGAAAAAACGGGTTGCTCTTGCACAGGTTTTGGTTGCAGAAGCTGATTTCCTGATTTTGGATGAGCCTACAAATCACCTGGACTTGGATATGATTGAGTGGTTGGAAGAATATCTTTCCAAATCGAAATCGACAATCCTAATGGTAACTCACGACCGTTACTTCCTGGAAGTGGTTTGTGATACTATTTACGAGTTAGAAGACAAAACAATCTATAAATACAAAGGAAATTTCTCTTACTACTTAGAGAAAAAATCCGAGCGACAAGATCAATTGCAGTCTACCATTGACAAAGCACGGAATACATTCAAGAAAGAACTAGATTGGATTCGCCGTCAGCCAAAAGCGCGGGGAACCAAGCAAAAAGCGCGTGTTGACAGTTTCCAGGATATTAAGAAAGTTGCCAGTCAGCGTATTGATGACGATGAAATGGAGCTTCCGGTTAAAATGGAACGTTTGGGATCGAAAATCCTTGAACTTCATAAAATCGGAAAAGCGTACGGTGAAAAACTAATCCTTGATTCATTCTCTTACAACTTCCAGCGGAAAGAACGTTTGGGGATTGTTGGTAATAACGGAACCGGAAAATCGACTTTCCTGAATATGATACAGGGAAGAGAACCTGTTGATAAAGGAAAAGTAGTAACCGGAGAAACGGTTGTTTTCGGATATTACAGCCAGGACCTGATCCAGGTAAGTGAAGACAAAAAAGTAATCGACGTTATTAAAGATATTGCAGAGTTTATTCCTTTGGAAAAAGGCCGTCAGCTTTCAGCAGCGCAGTTTTTGGAGAAATTTCTTTTCCCCCGGCACATGCATTACAACTTCGTTCACAAGCTGAGCGGGGGAGAAAAGCGTCGTTTGAAATTGATGACCGTTTTAATGGCAAATCCGAATTTCCTGATTCTGGATGAGCCTACAAACGATTTGGACATATTCGTAATGAGTGTTTTGGAAGATTACCTGAGAACATTTGAAGGATGTTTGATCGTAGTTTCTCACGACCGTTATTTCATGGATAAAATGGTAGATCATTTATTCGTTTTCGAAGGTCAGGGTGCCATTAAAGATATTATCGGGAACTACACCGAATTCCGTAAGCAAACGGCCGTAGATTACAAGAAAGAGAAAATGGCCGCTAAAGATCCGGAGCCTGTGAAAGAGGTAAAGGTTACACAATTATCGAACGCAAGTTCTAAAGAAGAAAAGCGCAAATTGTCGTTCAAGGAAAAACACGAGTTTGACCAGTTGGAAAAAGACATGGAAACGCTTGAAGCTGAAAAAGAAAAATGGACGGCAGTTTTGTCAAGTGGTGATGCTACAAACGACCAGTTAATGGAAGCAGGTTCTAAATTGTCGGAAATTGTAACACAATTGGATGCTAAGACTGAGCGTTGGATGGAATTGGCGGAGTTTGCTTGATAATAGGCACATTTATTCCCGCGAATGCGCGAATTTTAAAGGCGCTTACCAGTCGCCTTTCTTGATTTTGAAAGTTGTTTTTTAATTGTTCGGAACACAACAGAAAAGATGAAAACAGCTGCAAATGCTAAGCTGAAATCAATGAACGCACCGTTAATCTTTGCACCGGATAACTGATCGTTGTCATGCGAAAACCAAAAGTAGGGGTAGGGAAATCCTATATTGATGTATTGTTGATCGTCTCGCATCTGAAAATAAAGCTGAACAGGAGCAATTGCCAGCATAACGAGAACACTTAAAGCAACAGATTTGCAAATTCTCCAAATCCAAAGAGCTAATTTCGTGTTCATCAGGACTTCGTTTTAATTTCCTTGAAATTATGCTCAACCATTTTTACAAATTCATCTTTCATTGTTGAAGGAAGAGTCTGCGAATAATAAATGATCAGATTGTTCCATTTAATATGGAAGATAAACAGGGATTTTTCTCCGATTGGGGCTTCTGAGTATTCTGAATAATCGCCGAGTGAATGGAATTTTGAGTTCTTATATTCTGAGAATTCTTCTTTTTTCATGCTTTTGCTCATGATTCCCGCCCAAAAAGCACTCTCACTTATATCCCAGCCGAGACCAACATCGTCCGAATCTTTATATTCGGTTAGAGTGTTTAAAGTATAATAATACATCTCGGGAGTATTTTTAAAATCGAATTCGAATTCTATGCTTTTTTGTAATCCATTGGCTTTTGAGCTTCTTGAAGAAAATTCGGAAATAGCCTTTGAACGGGGATCAAGATCAAATAACTCAGTGGTATTTATGTATTGTGAGTATTTAGCAATAAATGCTTGATCGGCTTCTTTTGATTCCGGAAGATCGTTCGTATTGAATGTCTTGGTGTAAACTGTTTCCTGTTTTTCAGTGCAAGAGGCAGCAATTATCAAGAGGAAGGCTGCTAGGTATATTATTGGTTGGATCATTTTATCTAAACTCTTTAAAGTTAATCAGGGTAGTTTTTTTCGCGTTAACGAAAAAAACAAATTTATAAAATTATGAGATTCACCTGTTTTCAGAGGGGTACAAGGGAGTTTTACCCTGAAACAAATCATTCCAAAATAACAGAACCAAAAAACAAAAATCAACGCTTCCGTAAAACCACCGAATCAGGAACCCCCAACTCTTTCCGTTTTGAGATGAATTGCTTCTCATCTAATTTTTCGTAGACTTCCTTGCTTCCAAACATGTCTGTGCTATCTTTTGAAACCACCAGGATAGTGTATTCCAATTTTGTGGTATCAATAGTATTTGCATCCGTTCCGGGATTCAGTTTTGCAAGAATGAAATCGGCGTTAAATCCGTATTCGAGGACATCCGGGCCTATCACAATTCCATAACTCGAAGACGAATCATTGTTGTAGCCAATTTCGAAAACATCTTTTCCGTAGGTGTCATAATCCCATACTTTGTAATAACCACCCGTTAGGTGCATATCTTCCTTTGAATTCATATCCGGAGCCGAAGTAGCGTAAAATGAAAATAGAGACAAGCAGATAACTCCCGGTTTCAAAATTGCCAGGTTAATGTTTTTACGCGATTTTTCATTGTAAAAGTAGCTTAGTGGGAGAATGAGCAAAGCGACGAAATCAGAGTAATCAACTATACGCGAAAACCCGGTGTGGAAAATGTGATTGATGGAGATAAGTGTGCCGGTTGATAAATCCGACTTCCAAAAAACAAAGAGCAAAATGGTGAAAACGTAATTCAGCCAGATATTCTTTTTGTTGATCAAACCAAGGAAAATAGGGAAGATGAACAGTCCGGCGAAATCACTGAGTTTTCCGGTGAACGTGTTGTGGAAGAATTCTTTGAAATAGAAATCGTTTAGTAAAAGCAAGGTAAGACCTGCAAGAAAGCCAACGGATAAAATATTCGAATGCTTCATGATCCTTTCATTTTGATTAATTCTTTTTCAAGCTTATCGAAATTTTCATCGTTTTTACCTTCAGTATATTTTTTGATCTTGCTGCATTCTTCCACTGAATCAAAAATCTGCCGGAAGACAATGTGTGTGTGCTCGTCATCAATTTCTTCAAACGTTACATCTACCTGAAACAAGGGTTGTGAATGACGTTTCCATCGGAGATGGTTTGGTTTATCAACAACGGTAAACTCACATGCATTCTGATAATTCCCTTTTTCCGGGCCGTGCATCGTAAAAGTCCATTTACCACCAACCCGTAAATCGAATTCGTGAAAAGTATTCGTAAATCCGGCAGGTCCCCACCAGTTTTTCAAATGCTCCGGTTCAGTCCAGGCACGAAAAGCTAGTTCTCGTGAAGCATTAACGGTTCTTGAAGTGACTATTTCGTTATCCGGGTCCATCTTTTCAAAATTTGATAATTGTCTTACTGATTCAATGAGTTAAATATAGCCAAAGCCTGATTGAACAAGAAATTATAAGTTGAATAAAAGTTGTAATGCATTGTTTTATATTTCGCGGAAAGCACTAAGTTTTACAAGATTCCGCGGAATATAGTTTGGATATGAAAATTGTTGGAAGAAAGGAAGAGATTGAAATAATGGATACTTGTCTCAAGGATTCCAAGTCTCATTTTATGTCGGTGGTTGACAAGGAATAGAAATTCAAATTAGTTCAATTCCTCCAAAAACAAGAATCCGTGAGTATTCGTCTCAAATGAAATTATTTGTGATTCTTTTGACGATCCTTCTTCCACTGCTCAAATTCATTCCAATCGAAATACTTTTTAACCAGCGATTCTACAAACGCAACAAAAGCAGGGTTCTTAAAGTTGAATTCAATCAGATCAAAATAGTCGTCGGCCGAAAGTGTTATTTCCAGTGTTTTACTCTTGAAAACCCATGTTTCGAACGCTTCCGACGATAAATCACCGTTCAGGAATTCATAAAATTTGAGCTTGTTTTGATTCGTTTCAGACATGATTAAAAGTAATGAAAATAGCCTTAAAGTTGGTCAGGTATAACTTAGAATGTTAAAAAGTATATTATTATACTTTTATTTATTTCTATTCATTTCAAATAAGTATATTTGAATACTTTATTTGACTTTACAATTCCATGGATTATAATTTATTTAAAAAGGTAGTGCAACTTCTGGAAGAGTTTGATGCAACAATTGCAGAAAATGGTTTCTCGCCTGACATTGACGGTTTTAAACTTTGGATTGCTGATTTGGTCGGAATGTCGCAAAACAGACAGGCTGAACCCGATTGGGAATTTAAAGATCAGGGAAGATCTGCTGAAAGTGTTATTAGTACCATGCTTGTTCACTTAAGTAAGTATGCGAAAATGTACTCTAAGTCGGCAATGCACGATTCTCCTTTTTCTACCCAGGAAGAGTTTATTTATCTGATTAATCTGAAAGCATTTGGTGCAATGGGGAAAATGGAATTGATTAAAATGAATATACAGGATAAACCTACAGGAATACAAATTATAAACCGGTTAATTAAACAAGGCTGGGTAGCACAATCAGACTCACAAAAAGACAAACGAAGTAAGGTCATTGAAATTACAGACTTTGGGTTAGAAACCCTTGACAAACACATGACCAAAATCAGACAGGCTACCCAGATTGTTTCCGGTGATTTATCAATTACCGAGAAGTTGGAACTGATTCGATTATTGGGGAAACTGACTCATTTTCATCAGGACATTTACGTCAAAAACTTCGATTCATCCGAGCTTTTGAAAAAAGTTATGACCGATTATTTACCATCAGTAAACTAAGATCATCATGAAAATCGCAATAATTGGTTCAGGATTCTCAGGGTTGTCGGCGGCTGCATACAGCGCAAAAGAAGGACATGAAGTACACGTGTTTGAGAAAAATGAAATTCCCGGTGGCAGGGCGCGGCAATTCATTACAGATAACGGCTACACATTCGATATGGGGCCAAGCTGGTATTGGATGCCCGATTTGATTGAGCGTTTTTTTAATGATTTCAATACGAAATCGGCAGATTTCTATGATTTGGTGAAACTCGATCCCCAGTTTGAAATAATCTTTGGAGTTGGATCGCTGAAAATTCCGGAATCGTACAACCACCTGAGAGGTTTATTCGAAAGGCTGGAAGAGGGTGCGGGGATTAAGTTCGACAAGTTCATGAAATCTGCCAGGTTCAAGTATGAAGTTGGAATGCAGGATTTCGTGAATAAGCCCTGCCATTCCTGGTTTGAGTTTGTATCTCTTAAAATTGCGAAGAGCTCGCTGAAACTTGATTTGCTTTCGAATTTCCGGTCGTATGTTGGTAAATATTTTAAACATCCTTATCTGCGCGCTTTAATGGAGTTTCCGGTTATTTTCCTCGGTGCTTCACCAAAAAATATTCCTGCTATGTACAGTTTAATGAACTATGGCGGTTACGCTCTTGGGACCTGGTATCCGATGGGTGGTTTCTATGAATTGGTTCTGGCAATGCAAAAAGTTGCCGAAAACCAGGGAGCTCAGTTTCATTTCAATCAAAATGTAGAGAAAATATTAGTTAAGAACGGCCAGGTGACTTCGTTATTGGTGAATGGCGAACTTTTATCGTTCGATGCCGTTATTGCCTCTTCTGACTATCATCATACCGAACAGCTTCTGGATCAAAATCTGAGAAATTATTCCAATGAATATTGGACAAGCCGCACTTTTGCTCCGTCATGTTTGATCTATTATTTGGGATTCCAGGAAGAAATTCCGAATTTGAAGCACCATACCTTGTTTTTTGAGCACGATCTCGATGAACATGTTGATGCCATTTACGGGAATAAAAGATGGCCTGAAAAACCGCTGTTCTACGCGTGTTGTCCTTCTAAAACAGATTCCGGACTTGCTCCTGAAGGACATGAAAATGTATTCCTCCTGATGCCGTTGGCAACGGGTATAGATGATGAAGAAGCAATTCGTGAAGAATACCTGCTGACTATGATTGATCGTCTGGAAAAACACACCGGGGCGAAAGATTTACTTTCTAAAATTGATTATAAGCGAAGCTACTGCGTGAGTGATTTTGTAAGTGATTACAATGCTTACCAGGGAAATGCCTACGGATTAGCAAATACACTTGCCCAAACTGCAGTTCGAAAACCTTCAATCAGGAACAAACAAATAAACAATCTTTTTTATACCGGACAATTAACTGTTCCCGGCCCCGGGGTTCCACCTGCAATTATTTCGGGGAAAATTGTGGCAACAGAAGTGAATAAACTTAAAACAACACGTTATGAAAAAACTGTATGATGAATTAGCTTATGACGTGAGTAAGATTACCACGAAAAAGTACAGTACCAGCTTTTCTCTCGGAATCAATGCTTTAAGTTCATCGCTTCGTCCGGGAATATATGCTATTTATGGTTTTGTGCGTTTGGCCGACGAAATAGTGGATAGTTTCCACCTTTATAATAAAGAAGAGCTGCTTCAGCGATTTAAAGAACAAACCTGGCAGGCTTTGGATGAGGGAATTTCCCTGAACCCGATTCTGCAATCGTTCCAGGAAACGGTACAGAAGTACAATATTAACCGGCGCTTGATTGAACAGTTCCTGCACAGTATGGAAATGGACCTAATGAAGAAAGAATACGATTCCGATCTCTATAACGAATACATTTTAGGTTCTGCGGAAGTAGTTGGTTTGATGTGCCTTCATGTATTTGTTGAAGGAGATAAAGCCGCTTATGTGAACCTGAAACCTTATGCAATGAAATTGGGTTCGGCTTTTCAAAAGGTGAACTTTCTGCGGGATCTGAAAGATGATTACCATATTTTGGGCAGAACTTATTTCCCGAATATTGACATGCAGAACTTTTCTAACCAGGCCAAGTCGGCCATTGAAAAGGAAATTGAACTCGAATTTAAGGAAGCCCTGGTAGGAATTCAAAAATTACCTTCTTCCTCCAAATTCGGAGTTTATTTGGCTTACAGGTATTACAATTCCCTGCTGAAGAAGATTAAAAACACTTCTGCCGAGATCATTGCAAATGAACGAATCCGGATTCCGGATGCTAAAAAAATTTCCTTAATGATGAGAAGTTATGTTCAATATAAAATGATGCTGTTATGATAAAGATGATGCTTTTTATTTTGGTTGTTACGTCTGCAACCTGTCTGAATGCAACAGATTTAGAATACCTGAGAAAGAATTATGCGAAAGCTGTGAATGATGAAACGCTTTGTAAATCAATTATCGACAAACTAAGCGTGAAAGTTGAATCACAGGTGCATCTTGCTTATTTAGGAGCTTTTCAAACGATTTGGGCAAATCATGTATTCAATCCGGTTTCAAAGATGAATACTTTTACGAAAGGAAGAGTTGCAATTGAAATGGCGGTGCAGAAAGAACCGAATAACGTAGAGATCCGGTTCATTCGGTTATCAGTTCAGAAAAACTGTCCCGCTTTTCTTGGTTACAGTTCGAATATAGCTTCCGACAAAAAATTCCTGAAAGACCATTTGAGTTCAATAACTTCAGAGCAGTTAAAGAAAATGGTTAAAGCATTAATTGAAAGTTAAACTATGATTTATCGTTTGGAGAAAACACAGCAATTAAATTGTTCCATAGATACGGCCTGGAGGTTTTTCTCATCGCCTAATAATCTGGAGAAAATTTCACCGAAAGAAATGAAATTCCGAATACTGTCTGATGTAGACAATATTGAGATTTTTGAAGGAATGATTATCGATTACAAGGTTAGTCCGCTCTTCAATATTTCACTGAAATGGCAAACGAAGATCACACAGGTTGATTACCTGAGAAGTTTTACTGATTTTCAGCAGAAAGGGCCTTATAAAATGTGGAATCACTTTCATGAATTCATAGAAAATGAAGAAGGTGTTTTAATGAAAGATACGGTTGATTATCAGCTTCCCCTGGGTTATCTCGGAACAATGATGCACAGTTTGGTCGTAAAACGAAAATTGGAGCATATTTTTGATTTCAGATTCCAGGTACTGGAAGATTATTTTCTTAAAAATAAAGAGATATGAATTTGATCATTGTTCTGGCTACATTTTTCATTATGGAAGCTGCAACCTGGGTAATTCACAAATACGTGATGCATGGCTTTTTGTGGGTGCTGCACAGAGATCATC
>CAMLIF010000048.1 GCA_946479985.1 uncultured Flavobacteriales bacterium | reverse complement strand
TCTAAAGTGCCCGGATTATCTGATTTTTTATTTTTAAATACAATGAAATAAATCGGAATTCCTGCCAAAATCAATACAATACTGCCGAACGTGTCCCAAAACGTGAAAAGTGTCAGTGAAATACAAATTGTTAATGCAAGGATGAGATACAATGCCGGAACAATCGGATAAGCAAAAGCTTTATACGGACGAACCGCATCAGGCATTGTTTTTCTCAGTTTGAATAAACCGGCAATCGTTACAATGTAAAAGATCATCGATCCGAATGTGGCAAATTTGATCAGGATTGTGTAGGAACCGGAACAGCATAGAATAATTGCCCAAATTCCCTGCACCCACATAGCCCAGGCCGGAACACCGAACTTATTCAATTCGCCTGCTTTTTTGAAGAATAATCCGTCTTTAGACATCGCGTAGAACAAGCGGGAACCTGCCATGATCAATCCGTTGTTACACCCGAAAGTGGAAATCATGATAAGAACAGCCATCAGAACATTTGCTACGTTTCCGAAGAGCATAAATGCCGAAGATGTGCCAACTCTCCCTTCGTATGCAAATTGAATTCCGCTTGCAACAACGTTTTCCTGTGTGTAAGGATCGGCTCCGGCGGGAAGCGGAGTTCCGTCAAGTGGCAGCAAACCAAGATAGGCAACATTTGCAAGGATATATAGAAGTGTTACAATGAACGTTCCGAGGAAAAGTGAACGGGGCAGGTTTTTTTCCGGATTACGGATATCTCCTGCAATGAAGGTTACGTTGTTCCATGCGTCACTTGAAAACAGCGAGTTGATGATTGTAGTTGAAATAGCGATCATAATCCCGATAGGAAGGAAAGTCTCAATGATCTTGTTTCCCTGTGAATCAACGGTTACTTTCTTCGCGTCCCACATGGCGTGCGAATCCCAGTCGAAAACACTATCTGCGCTGTTCCACGAAAGTCCCAGGTTTTCTTCGAAAAAGCCGGATGAACAACCATACCAGATTCCTGCAATTATCAGGATTGTGAGAGCCAGCAGTTTCGAACTTGTGAAAATGGTTTGAATGATCTTTCCGTATTGAATTCCTTTTACGTTTAACCATGTAAGCAATAGAATAGTTGCTACACCAACGAGATTGGCGTATTTCACATCAACACTTGCGTAGCTGAATATTACTTTGTTCAAACCTGGCAGGAGAATTCCGGCAAATTTCCCGAAAGCAACTGCAACGGCTGCTATAACTCCTGTTTGAATCACGGCGAATACTGTCCAGCCGTAAAGAAAAGCAATTAATTTCCCCCAGGCTTCACGAATGTAAACGAATTGCCCACCGGCTTTTGGGAACATAGCTGCCAATTCACCATAACTCAAAGCACCGAAAAGAGTAATTACACCGGTAATCAGCCAGGTTACCAGAAGCCAGCCTGAACTTCCCAGATCTCTTGCCATGTCTGATGAAACAATGAAGATTCCTGATCCGATCATGCTTCCGGCCACTAAAAAAGTAGCGTCAAGTAAACCAAGCGATTTCTTTGAGTTGTTTTCCATAAGTTAAGTATTCACCTGATGTATTTTTCAGGGAGTGCCAAAGATATATATCCAATTTAAAAGATAGATACGGGTCTATTTTTAATTTGTTTAAAAATAAGGTGCGACTGTGCTGTTTTGATGTTTTTTTAACGGAATCACGGTTTTTAACAAGTGAATTTTCGACGAACACTGTAATTTGAACATTGAACGTGTCAAAATACTCGTTTTGTTTAAAAGCACTTATTCGGATGGTTATCTTTAGATATAACCAAAAAATGCTATTCATGAAAACAAAACTCCTATTCTGTTTTTATCTCATTTCCCCGCTGGCGGTTATTACCGCTTTCCCGGCTGTAAGTTACGCCCAGGAGCATGTAAATGCTGACCTGGTAAAGTATCAATTCTCTGTTCAGGATGTTAATGATGCTGCTTCTGCCAAGGAAATGACTGATTATATCCGTCCGTTGTTTAACACTGAAGAGAAACGTTTTGAATATTTCCCCTGGTTTAATACTACAAGCGGCCAGTTTGAATTTGTTTCAAGTGTTCATGTTTCGGAAACCCAGTTATCCGGTGTGCTTGATCATTTCGGGTTGGTACTTCTCTCATTTTCCTCTGTGGCAAACGCAGAATCTAATTCTTCGAAACAATGAGAACGGTGTTATCTATCTTATTTTGCGGATTTTTCGGGATGACATTTGCGCAAACAACCAACTGTTCCGGAGCAACACAAGTTTGTAACGATGTTGCTTTTAGTGGAAACAGTTCGGGAGCTGGTACTGCCGATCTGAACGCCGGCAATCAGGGCTGCTTGGGTGTTGAGCATCAATCGTCGTGGTATTATTTTCAGCCGGTTACTTCGGGCACAGTTGAATTAACAATTACAACAACCGTAGATTACGACTTTGCTATTTGGGCAACGGGGAATTGCGGTGCGCTAGGAGCTCCGGTACGCTGTTCATTCTCTGCAGACGCTGGAAACACAGGGTTGGCATCTATGAATCAGGGAACATCAACAGGTTGTGGATTTCTGGGGCTTGGTCCCTGTCCTCCTTCAGCTGTAGTGGATGCTTCGGAAGATGCAAGCGGTGATGCCTGGGTAATGCCTTTGAATGTTGTTGCCGGACAAACATACATTATGCTGATCGATAACTTTACAGCAAGCGGCACTGCATTTACCTTAGACTGGACATTTAGTAACGGCGCAACGCTTAATTGCACGCCGGTTGTATTACCGGTTGAGCTTTCAAGTATGATTGCTTATTACAATGAAAGCAGAAAGACAAACAGTTTGTCATGGTATACAGAATCAGAGTTCAACAACGATTACTTTACACTTGAGCGATCTGTTGACGGGGAGAATTGGTCGACCATTTCTGTTCAATCGAGCAAAGGAAATACAACTGAGAAAACAGAATATCGTTATGAAGATTACAGCTTCATTTCGGGATTAGAAAATTATTACCGTTTAAGTCAAACAGACAAAGATGGTCATGTCGAAATGCTAAAAACGGCTGCAATTGATAATTCTCAAAACTCAGTTAAACTGATCAAAATGGTCAATACAATGGGGCAGGAAGTAGATGAATCGGCAAAAGGACATGTCATTATGATATACAGCGATGGCTCACGAAAAAGCATGTACAGATAACATCAAATAAACAAAGCGCGAGAAGGCTTTCCGTAAGTGGGAAGCCTTCGTCGTTTAAAAAAAATCCCGTCTACCAATGGCAAACGGGATTTTCTATAAATAGATTTCAGTTTATTTGTCATCGTCGTCGTCATCGCTCAGGTTTTCTGAAACATTTACGATGGCATCATGCCCGCCTAACGATTGTTCGAAATTATATTGATTCACTTTACTGTGTCTTCGGCTGTAAGCGAAGTATACTAAAAATCCGATACCTGTCCAGATTAAAAATGCAACCCAGGTTTCCGGTTTTACGAAGAACATTAAACCAACATTGAAAAGTGTTCCGAGAACAGAAACAACAGGCAAGAATGGCGTTTTAAACGGTCTTGGCAAATCAGGTTGTTTGATTCTCAAAATCAACACGGCAACCGAAATCATAGAGAAGGCTAACAGAGTTCCCATACTACACATTTCAGCAACCTTATCAATTGGAGTCAATGAAGCAACAATTGAGATGATCAAACCTACAATTAAAGTACTTCTATAAGGCGTTTTGAATTTTTTATGAACTACACCGAAGATTTTGAAAGGTAGCAAACCATCTTTCGCCATTCCTAAGAATACGCGTGTTTGCCCCAACATCATTACTAACATTACAGAAGTTAAACCGGCTACAGCTGCGATAGTAATAAGAACCGTGGCCCATGGCATTCCGATTCCTTCAAATGCAGACGCTACCGGAGCCTTAATGTCCAAATCTTTAAATCCAACCATTCCTGTTAATACAAGCGAAACGGCTATATAGAGAACAGTACATATAATTAAAGATGCTATAATCGCAAACGGAACATCTTTCTTCGGGTTGATAGCTTCTCCCGATTGTGTGGAAACTGCATCAAAACCAATGTAGGCGAAGAATACAATACTCGCAGCGGTTAATACTCCGCCAAATCCCCAACCATAGTGAGAAACACCGTCGATGATTTCTTTTTCAGGAACGAAAGGAGTGTAATTTGCTGTATCGATAAAGAAGAATCCAACGAAGATTACGAAAAGAACCACAGCCAATTTCAGGATTACGATGAGGTTATTCGTTTTCGCTGCTTCTTTAATTCCTTTAACAAGAACCGAAGTTACCACCCAAGTAATTAAAAATGCAGGAAGATTGAACGCGAATGAAGGCTCTGCAATTCCCATATCATGCGCTTTGGTTGCAGCAGTAACAGGATCGTTCATTAGCCACATGGGGGGATTTATACCGCACTGATGGAGGAGTTTTTCAAAATATCCACTCCAGGCAACTGCAACGGTGGTGGCGCCCATCATGTATTCCAGGATCAGATTCCAGCCAATAATCCAGGCAAAAACTTCACCCATTGTTCCGTAAGAATAAGCGTATGCACTACCTTCTACGGGTAAGACAGAAGCAAATTCAGCATAACACAATGAAGCGAAAAGACATCCGATACCAGCAATAGCAAATGCAATTGCCAAACCTGGGCCGGCATGATTATGAGCAGCAATACCGGTTAGAGTAAAAATCCCTCCTCCGATTATTGCTCCAATTCCCAATGAGGTTAATCCCCATTTCGTTAAAACGCGTTTTAATTCGCTTTTTTTCATGTCTGCCTCAAAGGCACTCATTGGCTTTACTCGCCATATATTTTTAGCCATTATTCTATAATTTTATAGTTTCGGGTGGCTAAAGATATAAAAATTGTTAACGATATCTACCGATCCGTAATCATCTGCCCATTTCCACTATTTTAAAGCAACTGTATGATCCTTTGTGCTATTTTTGAACTAAAATCAAACAAACATGTGGATTTTCAGATTTCGACAATTTATTAGAAACTTCTTTCGACTGCTAACAATTATTGGAATCCTGTTAAAACACGGAATTCAAAATTGGCTGACCACAGGTTTCCTCCGAAAACTCTTCGATCGGAAAGGAAGAAGAAGAATGACACGTGCCGAGCGTTTGCGATACATTATTGAAGATTTGGGGCCAACATACATTAAATTCGGTCAAATACTTGCCGACAGACCCGACCTGGCATCTGAAAATCTTCGCATCGAATTGAAAAAACTGCAGTCGGCGGCCCGCCCGTTCGATGATGATCACGCAATTGCCATCATTGAACAGGAATTGGGTGATGCTATATCAAATGTTTTTTCTGAATTCAGTACTGAACATATTGCGTCTGCTTCCATAGCACAAGTCTATCTTGCCCGTCTAAAGAAAAATGGTGAAAGAGTAGTGCTGAAAGTTCAGCGGCCCGGGGTTCAAACCAAGATTAAACTGGATATCATCCTGATTCGTCTTCTCGCCATGAAAATTCAGCGTGGTTTCCCTGAACTGAATTCATTTAACATCGTGGCGTTTGTCGAAGATTTCGGTGAATCGATCCTGAAAGAACTTGATTTCAACAATGAGGTTTCCAATATGCTTCGTTTCCGGCACATGTTTGCGGGCGATGAGCGTTGTTATATTCCAAAAGTTTACGAACGGCATTGTACACCGCGATTACTGGTTATGGAATACATTGAAGGAACAGTGCCACAGTCTGCAGCAGTTTTGAAAGAAGAAGGTTATAATCCGCAGCAAATTGCTGAAAACGGAGTAAATATCATTCTCACAATGATCCTGAAACATGGGTTTTTCCATGCAGATCCGCATCCGGGAAACTTGTTTATTCGCGGGAACAACCAGATTGTAATGATCGATCACGGAATGTGTGCTTCGCTGAAACCAAAGCAAATTACCGGATTGATCAACTTCTTAATTGGTTTCGCTGATAAGAACCCGCACAAGATTGTGAAGAGTTTGCTGCTTTTAACCCAGGTGCATTATTTGAAAGAACGAGAAGATCTGGAATTCGACATAGATGAATTGATACATAAATATTCCTATCTGCCTTACGACAAGGTTGAATTCTCGAATTTATTTACCGATACGTTCAAATTATTGATGAGGTACGAGATCAAGATCCCAAGTAACTTGTACATGCTGCTTAAAACGCTTGTAACTATTCAGAAAGTTGCTGAATCACTCAATGCTAAACTGTCGCTGATTGATATGATCCGTCCTTATGCGAAAGAAAAGATTCTCGAGAGTTTTTCCTGGACAAGCATCAAATCGAAAATTATTGGTGCGGCAGAAGATTATTTGTATTTCCTGGACGGATTTCCGCGAGACGTCAAGGAGATTGTTTCTACCTTCAAAACGGAAGGTTTACGCCACAAGATCTTACTTGATGAAAAAGGAACTACCAACAAGCAAATCCGAAATCATGTATATCTCATAGGCTCGTATTTACTGATCGGTGTCCTGGTTATTTGTTCAACACTTTTGAAAATTTTCAATATTCAGCGAATCGAAGTAAAAGGCAAATTGCAGGAGCACCGGATTTTTGGTGAATTTCCTGACTATTTCTTCGTTGTAACGGTTGTTATCGCGATCATAATGGTCCTTCGATTGATCCTGAGAAGGAAGAGCTAGGTTTTTTAATATTCTTTTTTTTGGACGTTTACCTTTACCGGAGTTCAACATTGATGAATGAGCTTTCGTATTTGAACGTTTAGAAAGTATTAATTCATAAATGAATGAGTGAGTTTCAACTAAAGGTAGACAAATGTCTCAGTCATATTCAGCACGGTGATGTTGATCTGGGGTACCGTTTGTTTATAGATTGTGTTCTGGATTCTAAGAATCTTGATTTTTACAAAGAAGCGGTTGCCATTGCAGAATGGCAGGAAGAAAATGAAACAGATAAGTTTGGGTTGTCGCAGCAACTAACCGATTGTTTGAATCGTTTACGCGAACTGAACATACAGGCAAGCAGCAAAATGCAGTTGTTTGAAGTGACAAATCTTCAAAAACGTTATCGCCGAAGCAATTTCACCATGAAACCGATTAACCTGGAAGTTTCTACAGGAGAAGTATGGGGATTGGTAGGAGAAAATGGAAACGGTAAAACTTCGCTGTTAAGAATTTTGGCGCAAGATCTCAAATACACTGCCGGCGAAATCACCTATTTCGGAGAATTAAATAATCTGGGCGATTACGACCTCAGAACAAAGTTGACATATATTCCGCAGCGTACCCCGAAATGGTACGGTTCATTAATGAGTAACCTGAAATTTACGGCTTGTCATTACGGAATAAAAGGCGAAGAAAACGAATTGCTGGTGAATCTCTATATCATTCGTTTCGGACTTTGGAAATTCCGCAAACATCAATGGAACGAGCTTTCTTCCGGTTATAAAATGCGTTTTGAGCTGGCACGAACGTTTTTGCGTTCGCCAAAATTGCTATTGCTGGATGAGCCATTGGCAAACCTGGATGTGCTTGCACAGCAGCTGATACTGGAAGACCTGAAAAATCTGGCGAGCAGTATTTCCAACCCGGTTGGAATCATCCTGAGTTCACAGCAGCTCTTTGAAGTGGAAAAAGTGGCCGATCGACTGATCTTCCTGAAAGAAGGAAAAGCCGTTTATGTAAACCAAAACGATAACCATTTAGCGGAACAGCACTCCATTCTTGAGTTGGACGTTAATTGCGAAAAAGAACTGTTGCAGCGAATGCTCTCAACGGTTGGCTTATCCAGTTTAACCTATAACGGCGGTGTTTTTATAGCCGAATTCAAAGAACAGCAAATTATGAATAGAGCGCTGCAGTGCTTAATCGACAATAACGTCGAAATTCGCTATGTACGGGATATTTCAGCATCCACTCGCCGCTTATTCATCAAAACAGATTCCAATGAAATTGCTCAATAAACTAGACCAATATTTAATCGAAAACCATCCGTTGATCTGGATGACCAAGCTGCATTATGTTTTACCGATCAGTATCCTGGTAAACCTTGCGTTTTGGTTTTGGGGATTTACTTATGTCAACCTGAAAGTGCTTCGGAATCGAATCAGCGAAGAAATTTTCATTGATTCTTATGCCATTTATTTCTATTTGCTTGTCGCAATTATGTTCCTTATTCTATGGGCAATTGCTTATTTCAAGAAGAGCGCGGTTAGGCACTTGTATCCCATTAAAAAATTCTACTTCACACGATTACTGATTCTCCTTTTTATCAATTTCTTACTCATCGTTACACCGTATTTGAGTTTCCGGTCCGGAGTATATGCGAAAGTTGGTCAGCTAGCCAATTACAACGATTTGAAGAAAGAACTGACAATGGTAAACCGTGCTCAGGCTTTTTTACCTACTGATGCCAATGACTACGATTTCAAGAGATTATTTGAATTGCGGAATCCGGGCTATCAAATTCTTCCTGAAAATGCATGGGCTATAGGAGAAGTGAATACTTGTGATTACGAGCCATTTTCCCATCCTGAAAACAATGATACACTTACCAATAACGATATAATTGTTCAATGTTTAAAAACAGAAAAAACCTATATCGAATGCGATAATACCTATTCGGAATGTTTTAGTGGTTTCAGAGATGTTCCGCAAGAATATCTGGATCAAACAATCACTGTAAATTACCTGGTAGACGAATTCATTTCTTTTGATGATTACAATAAAGAGCCGTCTAACTCATTTTATGATTATTACTACTATTACGGGGATTATTCCAACGGAAGTTTAAAGTTCAATAATCAGATCCGGGAAATCTCAGGAAGCCGGATGAAAATCAAAAAGGAATTGGACCAATTTGAGGCGTTCCTGAATAAATATGATGTTCCCCATGCTTTCAATTCAAATGTAATAGCACACTATTTTAGCAAACACAATGGAGAATTCCTGAATGCTTTTGTTGATAATGGTTTGAAATCTTACGAGTATAATGATTACTATGAGTCAAACATCACGGGTTACGGCAGAGCATATCTTCTTGCAGTAGAGAAACGCAAGGAGCAGTCGCGGAACACAACACTTGCCGATCTGGAAGAATACAATGGAACAGATCGGTTCTTTATGATTGATAATTCGCAACTTAGAAATGTATTCCAAAATGCTAAAAACTGCTACTATTGGAAATCATTTTATGTTGAAGCAATGATCTTTCTGATTATAGCACTTGGTCTGGCGTTTTTGTTTCTGATGTTTTCATTTGCCGATTTCATTATTCTGGTTGTCACAATTCCGGTTACAGGTGTGTTGATCATCATCAACGTCATGCTTTGCGTATTGCTGTATTCTATGGTTAGAAGTGATGATCACCTCTTCTTTGTTCCATTGTCTTTT
Source organism: uncultured Flavobacteriales bacterium (assembly GCA_946479985.1). The sequence continues at coordinate 17,335 of CAMLIF010000048.1, read as the reverse complement.
GCCGCAGGAATCATCATTTTTTATGTGCTCAATTTGTTGAAGCAGGGTGCTTCCAGGAGAATAACGCACGCGTTGGGATATCTTACAGGCTTGATTTCAACTGTTTTTCTGATTGGAATTGCCGGATTGCTGGTTTTTTTGACTAAAACCGACATTCAGGAATGTGATTATTATCAGACTAAATACATTTTCCTGAAAGAATGGATCGAAGACCCGGGATTTATATTTACACTTTCTGCTGTTGGAATTCTGTTGTACACGCTGACGATCAAAAAACTGATTGCGAAACCGGATTAGAAAATTATCAATGGAATAATTAGCAATTACCAAGTGGATTTGTCTTTCTTGATAATTGCTGTATTGATAATTCATAATTCGCTCGATTAGATAAGGTAAGATTCTTTCCTCTTTCCTCTTTTCATACTGAGCGGAGCCGAAGTGTTCCTCTTTTAGCTATCTTTGCGCTCATAAAACATAGACTTTAGTCTTCAAGAAACGCAACAATGACAGTACAAGAGATTCGCAATCATTACTTCGAATTTTTCGCTTCGAAACAACATCAAATTGTGCCTTCGGCGCCAATGGTAGTTAAAAACGATCCAACATTGATGTTTACGAACGCCGGTATGAACCAGTTTAAAGATTACTTTTTGGGAAATGCCGTGCCGAAAAATCCGCGTGTAGCCAATTCTCAAAAATGTCTGCGTGTTTCAGGAAAGCACAACGATTTGGAAGAAGTAGGTGTTGATACTTACCACCACACCATGTTCGAAATGCTCGGAAACTGGTCGTTTGGTGATTATTTCAAAGAAGAAGCTATTTCGTGGGCTTGGGAATTGCTGACAGAAGTTTACAAAATCCCGGTCGATCGTTTATATGTTACAGTTTTTGAAGGTGATACTGCCGACGGAGTTCCTAAAGATCAGGAATCGTATGATATCTGGAAACGCTTTATAGCTGAAGATCGTATTCTTCTTGCTTCTAAAAAAGATAACTTTTGGGAAATGGGTGATACCGGGCCTTGCGGACCGTGTACCGAAATTCATGTGGATAACCGTCCGGAAGCTGAACGCTTGGCTGTTCCCGGGAAACAATTCGTAAACCAGGACCATCCGCAGGTAATTGAGATCTGGAACAATGTTTTCATGCAGTTTAACCGCAAAGCAAACGGAAGTTTGGAGCCATTGCCTGCAACACACGTTGATACAGGAATGGGATTGGAACGTTTGGCTATGACACTTCAGGGAAAAACTTCCAATTACGATATCGATTTATTCCAGACCTTAATTCAGCACATGGAGAAAGTTTCGGGTAAAAAATATGGCGAAAACGATGCAACGGATATTGCATTGCGTGTAATCGCAGATCACGTGCGTGCTATTGCTTTTTCAATCGCCGACGGACAATTACCGTCGAATACCGGCGCCGGTTACGTAATCCGCAGAATCTTAAGAAGAGCTGTTCGTTACGGTTACCAGACACTTGGTTTGCAGGAATCGTTTTTATCAGGCTTGTCAAGAGTTCTCGGTCAAGTAATGGGCGAAGCCTTTGTTGAATTGAGAAATCAGGGTGAGATCATTGAAAAAGTGATCCGTGAAGAGGAAAATAGTTTCTTCAAAACGCTGGAGCAAGGATTGAAACGTATGGATAACCTGATTGCCCAGGTGCGTAAATCGGGTGAAACTATTTTGCAGGGACCTGCAGTTTTTGAATTGTATGATACGTTCGGTTTCCCCATCGATTTAACCTCACTGATTGCAAGAGAAAATAACCTGCTGGTGGATGAAGACGGATTTGATACCGAACTCCAAAAACAAAAAGAACGTTCACGCGCTGCAACAAGTATTGAAACCGACGACTGGGTTATTCTGAAAAAAGATTCGGAAGAAGAATTTGTTGGTTACGACCATTTAACTACAACAGTTGAGATCGTTAAATACCGTAAAGTGAAACAAAAACAGCGTTCATTTTACCAGTTGGTATTCAATTTAACTCCTTTTTATGCTGAAGGTGGCGGACAAGTTGGAGATACCGGAACTATTTCAAATGCAAACGAATCGGTAACCATTTTCGATACAAAAAAAGAAAACGGACTCATTATACATTTGGTCGAAGAACTGCCAACAAAAATTGAAGGCCAGTATACGGCTCGCGTAAATGAGGAAGCACGTCGTTTATCAGCAAGCAATCACTCGGCAACGCATTTGCTGCATCATGCACTTAGAACTGTTCTTGGGCCGCATGTAGAACAAAAAGGTTCATTGGTAAATCCAAATTATCTGCGTTTTGATTTCTCGCACTTTACGAAAGTAACTGATGAGGAACTGGCGAAAATTGAAGCAATTGTTATTGATGGAATCCGTCAGAACATGTCGTTGGAAGAAAGTCGTGATGTTCCGATTGATGCTGCTCAGGAAATGGGTGCAATGGCGCTTTTCGGAGAGAAATACGGTGATACGGTTCGTGTAATCAAATTCGGTGAATCCATTGAGCTTTGTGGTGGAACACATGTTCAGAATACGGGTCAGATCGGTTTATTCCGCATTCAGTCAGAATCTGCAGTTGCAGCCGGAATTCGCAGAATTGAAGCCATTACGAACGATGCAGTTGAGTTATACTATAAATCGCAAAACTCGAAAGTGCAGGAATTGAATGACCTGTTGAAGAATCCGAAAGATTTGGCAAAAGCTGTAGAAGATCTGATGATCAGAAACAATGAGCTTTTAAAACAAGTTGAAGGATTCAAAAAAGATCAGGCTCGTTTGGTAAAGGCAGAACTGAAATCGAAAATCACTTCTATTGGTGAGAATGCTTACCTGGATGCAATCATTGATCTGGATGCAGGTTCTGTGAAAGATATTTTATTCCAGTTAAAAGGAGAAGTTCAGAACCTGGTTGCTATTATAGGTTCGAAAGAAGCAGATAAATGTGCGATCAGTGTTTTGATCGATGAAGCTTTGGTTTCTTCGAAAGGCTGGAACGCAGGATCAGTGGTAAAATCAGTAGCAGCGCACATTCAGGGTGGCGGGGGCGGACAGGCGTTCTTCGCAACTGCAGGTGGTAAAAATGCAGCAGGATTGGAAAAAGCACTTACTGAGGCAAAAGCCTTTTTGAAATAATTTTGGATAACGCGAAACATACGGCATTACTGATAACCTTTTACTGGCCTCCATCAGGTGGACCGGGAGTGCATCGCTGGTTGCGTTTTTCGCGTTACTTTCAACCCAACGCCTGGAAATTACACGTTTACGCTCCGCAAGACGCCTCATGGCCAATGCGCGATGACGAATTAACGAAAGAAATCCCAAGAGAAGTCATTGAAGTGCGCGCGCCCATTTTTGAGCCGCACACCATGCTCGGGAAGAAAAATAACCCGAATGTTGGCGGTGGTTTAACACAGCAGAAAAAAGCCGGAATGCTTCAGAAACTGATCATTTGGGTGCGTGGAAATCTTTTTGTGCCGGACGCAAGAGTGTTTTGGATCAAACCAAGTGTTAAACGACTGAAAAAATACCTGAAGCAAAATCCGAAAATTGATGTAATCATTTCTACAGGTCCGCCACACAGCTGCCATTTGATAGCGTTGAAATTGAAGAAAAAGTTCCCCAACCTGAAATGGGTGGCAGATTTTCGTGATCCGTGGACAGAAATAGATTTCTACAATGAACTGGCAATTGGTAAACGCGCCGATTCAAAACACAAACGTTTAGAAAAACAAGTGCTGCAAACTGCTGATAAAGTGATTTCCATTGGGAACGATTGTGCCGCAGGTTTGCAGCGAATTGGCGGTCGACCGGTTGAAGTGATCACTAACGGTTTCATTTTTCCTGAACTGGGAACACGTGTTTTAGACGAAGGATTTACTATTGCGCATTTCGGTTCTATGTCATTTCCCCGAAATCCGGAAGTTTTATGGATAGCTTTGTCGGAATTGGTCAGAGCGAATAAAGTTTTTTCACGAGTATTAAAGATCCGCTTACTTGGCCCGGTTGATGCACAGGTCTTTGACCGAATTGCTGAACATGAATTATCAACTTTCGTTGAACATATTCCGTATGTCAATCATGGAGAAAGTATCCGGCAGCAGCAGCGTACACAATTACTGTTGCTCGTGGCTAATAAAACACCGAATGTAAAAGGAATTCTCACCGGGAAATTCTTCGAATACCTGGGCGCAGAACGGCCGATTTTGGCTATCGGTGAACGCGACAGTGATTTGGAAACAATCATTCAACAAACAGCAAGTGGCTCTTTTTTCGGATATGACGAAGTGGAATTGGTAAAACAGTTTGTAATGCATTCATTTGAAGCATACACGAACAATGATTTGAACGTTTCTATTGTCAATAAAGAACAATTTTCATCCGGTGAAATTGCTCATCAATTGATCACTGATCTGAATAAGCTGTTTTAAATATAGTGGGGCTTTCCGCACTCCTTCTCAACTTTCTCCGTTTCATTGGTGAGACATCCAAAACGATTATTTCCACCCTATATTGAACCAAATCTCAAAAGCATTGTATCTTGTTACAAATAACAAGCATGCTAAAGAATTTATCCCGACTTCTGCTCTTTTTTTCTCTGAGCACAACATACGCTCATAGTGGCAATATTGAATCGCGTAAATCATCTCCTGATTTCTATATAGCAGAAACAAAGACAAATCCCCAGCTTATTCCACAGCAATGCCAGGTTATTTTGAATTTTAATTTTGGTGATACCATGGTTGTAGGCCGACGGGTTTACATGAGCATAAACGGTGTTTTGGAAAACCTGGTTTTAACAGGTGCCCCGGTTCTTTATGATCTGAATCCGGGAAAATACGTTTTCAAAATTTGGGGCGGACCCGGTTATCAGGAAATCATAACAGATTCCATTGAATTTAAAAGTCAAACTACAAGTACGGCTCATGTTCGTATTCAGCCTTCTTATCAGCAGGAAGAAGTAATGAAACCCGTTATTTACTTTCATACGGATAAGGCCTTGAATGTTTCTGTTGATGTTGAGCCGGTTGGTGAGTTTACATTTACATACCCGGAAATAAAGAATGGCTGGAACGGAACAGTAAATGAAGACGGGACATTCTCCTCAAATGGAATTACTTATCCGTATTTGTTTTGGGAATCGAACAGAGAATTCAGTTTCAAACCTGCTGATAATGGTTTTAAAGTAGCACGAAATAACATTATTCCGTTCCTGGAAAAGAAATGTGCGGAATTTGGTTTCAACCAGCAGGAAAAAACCGATTTCATTACCTTTTGGGGACCGCGTTTAAGTGCTTCCGAAGCAGTTTTTGTTCAGTTCAATGTGAATGAAACGTGTAATCAATATGCGGAACTTACCATTTCACCAGCTCCGGCAAGTATTAAGCGTGTTTATATTGAATTTACTCCCTGGAGTGATGTGATGAAACCGTATTTAAACGACAAAACATTCTCATTTCCATCAGAAGAAGGATTTACTGTTTTTGAATGGGGCGGAGTAGCCTTTACATTACCCGAAACAGCTTACACAAACTAATTGATTATGAAATTCAGCGCACTTTTCTTATTCCTTTTGTTAGCACCTTTTACCTTTTCGAAGGAAAATGGCAGATGGATGGCAAGAGATTTTACTGTTTTGAGCGACAGTGTAAATTCTACTTTACCTTCTAATCAGTGCAGATTTGTATTCCGTATTGAAAACGCACAATTAAATATTGATTCGTCCACTTTAGTAATCCGAACTTCTGTGAACGGTGTTTGGCGTGAAAGAACCCTTGATCAAACCGGAAGTTTCAGCAGTATTGTAGAGCCAGGCACGTATTCCTTTCAGTTTTATTTTAACGACCAATATTCCGAAATCCAATGGAGTAGTTTGTCAATTGCTCCACAGCATGAAATGACTATTGGTCTTCAGTTTATGCAGGCACAGTCAATTATGGTTTTTAAACCGGTTATCTATGTGCATACGGAAGCAGAACGCACATTTGATCTTTCAGTAAATCCAGCCGGGAATTTCACCTTCGTTTATCCTCCAATGAACAATTCATGGAAAGGCACTGCTTACCCGAATGGAGATTTAAGCATTGATGGAAACAAGTACCCGTATTTATTCTGGGAAAGCAATCAGCAATACCAATTTCATTCCGAAGGAAACGGTTACAAGATTGAAAAAGCCGATGTAGTTTCCTTCCTGCAGAAAAAACTGACTGAACTAGGATTAAACCAAAAAGAACAAACCGATTTTATTACTTTCTGGGGTCCGAAACTAACGCAAAATGAAAGTTCTTTCGTCCAGTTCTCTGTTGATGAAAGCTGTAATCAGTTTGCCGAACTCACTTGTTCTCCTCAGCCGGAATCGGTTCACCGGGTTTACATTCAGATCGCCAAATGGGATCCGTATTTTGAATTATTTCTGAATGACATTACTTTTTCTTCAGCTGTAAATGAAAGTTGGTCGCTGCTTGAATGGGGCGGATTTTCATTCACGAAACCGGAACAACTAACACAACGTTAAGCATGAAAGCGCTTTTTCTTATTTCGTTTCTATTGTCGGCTTTCTTTGGTACTGCCCAATCAACGCATCTTGATTCGCTTGCTTTCCGGATTGAGAATGATTCATTAAACCCAAACTTATCAACTAGTGAGTCCAAATTCAGTTTCATTCTGGATACGAGTAATTTTGAAAATGTACGTCTTCCAAATGTTGTACTTACAAGTGTAAACGGAAGCTGGGATTATATTAGAACGGATGAACACGGGCGATTTAGTCTTGTGATTGAGCCGGGAACTTATAGTTTAGGCTTTCAGTTGAGTACCAACAGTTTTCTTTATGCAACAACTTTTCAGAGTTTAACTATTCTCAGTCAGCATGAAACCAGTGTTTCAATACCTTTTAAGAAAGAAGAACCTCTCCGTGTTGTTCCGTGTAAACCAGTTATTTATTTCCATACTGCTAGTAAGCAAGAATTTAATTTGTCGGTGAACCCCGCAGGCAATTTTACATTTGTTTATCCGGAAATGAACGATTCGTGGAAAGGCATAGCTTATCCGAACGGTGATTTGAATATTAACGGCGTCGATTATCCATATTTATTCTGGGAAAGTAGTCAGCAATACTTTTTTCATTCAGAAGGAAATGGTTACAAAGTAGAAAAGGCAGCTGCAATTTCCTTTTTAGAGAAAAAACTGACGGAATTTGGCTTGAATCAAAAGGAACAAACTGATTTTATTACCTACTGGGGTCCGAAATTGGCAGCAAATGAAAGTTCTTTTGTCCAGTTTTCTGTAGATGAAAATTGTGATCAGTTTGCAACCCTTAGTTGTTCTCCACAGCCCGAATCTGTTCACAGGGTTTTTATTCAGATAGCCAAATGGGATCCGTATTTCGAATTATTTCTGAATGATATTACTTTTTCTTCCATTCTAAATGAAAACTGGTCGCTGCTTGAATGGGGCGGATTTTCATTTACGAAACCGGAACAACTTACTCAAAATTGATTCTTATGAAATTACTTTCTATTATTTCATTCCTTCTGATCTCCCTTTCCGGTTTTGCGGAGTATGATCAAAGAATAATCGCCATGCCGTTCCATGTGACTTCCGATTCAGTGAATAAGAACCTGACACCGAATGAAGCGAAATTTTCGTTCCAGATCTTTAATGAAGAATTTCAAAACCCACCTTTTCCCATCATCATGCAGGCTTCTGTTAATGGTGTTTGGAAGGAAATCACACCGGATGAATATGGTGGATTCAACTTTACAGTTGAGCCGGGAAAGTACAAATTCCAATTTTATGTGAATGAAATGTTCTCTGAAATTACGAGCCGGGAAGTGGAAATCCGTAAGCAGCACGAAACAACCGTTCGATTGATTTTTTACAGGAATTCTTATTATCCTGAACAAATTACTGTAGATAAACCCGTGATTTACTTTCATACCAATGAAGAACGAACTTTTGACCTATCGGTAAAGCCGGTAGGAAGCTTCACTTTCGTTTATCCGGAAATGAACGAATCCTGGAAAGGAATTGCAAAAACGAATGGTGAAATTGCAATTGAAGGAACGAATTATCCTTACCTGTTTTGGGAAAGCAATCAGCAATACGCATTTCATTCCGAAGGAAACGGTTACAAAGTAGAGAAGTCGGCTGTAGTTTCTTTTCTTCAGAAAAAGCTAACCGAATTAGGCTTGAATCAACGCGAACAAACAGATTTCATAACCTATTGGGGGCCACAATTAGCAGAAAATGAAACGTCGTTCGTACAATTTACAGTGGACTATAATTGTGACAAATTTGCAGAGATGACCTGCTCTCCGGCACCAGATTTCACACGAAGAGTTTATATCCAGATTTCACAATGGGATTCTCAGTTTGAAAACTACCTGGAAGATGTTTCGTTCTCACCCATTCCAAAAAGCGAGTGGTACATTTTAGAATGGGGCGGATTCAGTTTTCAATTACAAAACGTTGGGTCAATAAAATAAGATCATGAGAAAAATAATGTTAGCCTTGCTGGTTTTGGTATCAGGAACTCAAGTGAGTTTTGGAAAAGAAATGATTCCGAATATCTATTTGTTAAGTGATAATGTAGATGAGAAATTAAGCGTAGCAGAAGCTGTTTTTCATTTCAACGTCGGAAACCCCGTTCAGATAGATTTCAATAAGCCAAATCGCCAGGAAATAAGACTTTCGTTGAACGGAGTTTGGAAAACCGTCAGCCTGGTCAATAACTCCTTCGAATTAAAGGTTGAACCGGGAACGTATGATTTCCAGTTTTACCTGAATGAATATCATGAGGAGATTTACTCCGGACCGTTGGTGATTGAATCGAAGCACAAAAGCAGTTACCAGCTGACCTTTACCTCGGTTGAGAATAACCGGGTCATTATGACTGAAAAACCGGTTATTTACTGCTATGCACCAATGGATACTCCGCTTGAGATTTCTGTTAAGCCTGTTGGTGATTTTACATTTACATATCCGAATACGAAAGGAATCTGGTCTGGAAAAGTAAAAGAATCCGGAGGATTTGAAATTGCCGGAATCACTTATCCTTATTTGTTCTGGGAAGCAAATCAAACGGCAGAATCTATGCGTGTAAATTGGTCGGAAAGCTCCACCATCAAAGGTTCCGAAACCATTCAATACCTGGAAGAAGTTTGTTTGAAATTAGGATTGACAGCCACTGAAAAAACAGATCTCATTACTTACTGGGGGCCCAGAATGGCACAAAGCGAATATGTTGAGGTTTGTGTTCTAACTGATAATGTTTCTCAATTAATCGGCGAGTTAAGTGTTTCAGATCCTGCGTTTAAAGTTCTCAGAATGTATGTGGTTTTCAGAGAAACAGAATCGGCCGATCCGAAAACCAACCTGAGTAACTTAAAGAAATTTGATCGTTCGGCAAATCATATCCTGGAATGGGGTGGAAGCGAATTTCCGCGTTTAGTAAACTAAAACTGATCCGAACAAGTTGTTGTGGACAATATTTAACAAATTTCGTCTCGAACTTTTAGAGATGTTATTATCTTTAGAAAAAATTGAAACTATGAAGAAGTTTATTCTACCACTTTTTGTAATGACCTTAGCACTAGGTTCTTGTAATATGGCTAACGATGACGATTACAAGAGTTTAGCAAAAGATATGTGTGATTGTGTCAATAAACATTCGGCAGGGCTCTCTGACGGAATGCGTGAGACATTGATTGCTGCAAGTGAAGATGGTGCTGACAGTGAGAAATTGATGGGCGACCAGATCATGAAAGATGTGGAGCAAGGATTGAAAGATCAGCAGGCATTGGAAAAAATCGGAACGGAAGTAGAAACGTGTATTTCAAGCTTGCAAAAAAAGTATGAAGACATTTACACAGATGATACGGAAGCTGAGATTCAGAAAAAGATCACTGCTGAATTGAAAATTGCAAAAGGATGTGAATTGACACATGCTTTGATTAAGATCAGTCAGAAAGCCGGAATGTAATTTCCTTTATTATATTGCAGAACCGCTAATTGAAAGGTTAGCGGTTTTTTTATACCAGATAAACCCGATTTTATGAAACCAGTTATAATACTTATCCTTTTTACAGGATTATTAAACAGCAAGTTATTTGCCCAGGACCTGTATCCCAAAATTGCCAAAGAATTATGCAGCTGTGTAAACGGAGAAGCAAAAGGGATTTCCAGCGATACCCGCAACGCCATTATTAAATCAGCAACTGACGGAACAGATTTGGAAGTTTTATTTACGGAACTTGCAGAGAAAGATGCCGATCAATTAATGAAAGATGCAGAACTGCTTCAGAAAATTGGTGAAGATATCGGTAAGTGTACTGAGAAGATTGAAAAGAAGTTCCCCGAAGTATTTGAAAATACTGACAGTGCAGATGAAGCAACAACTAAATTGCTGGAAGCCCTAAGCGGGGCGAAAGGCTGTGAGTTTACCTGGGCACTGATGATTTTGGGGCAGCAGGGAGATGACGAAGATGATTACTATTATTACGACGAGTAAATCATTTCACATGAAAGTTTTGATACCGCTTTTGCTTTTACTATTTCCAATTTCATTAAATGCACAGACCGATTCCGATTGGGAAAACTTAACGGCCGAATACTGTAAAGGAGTAAATAAATTCTCCAAAGGTATTTCCGAAGAAACCAAGGCCGCCATCATTTTTTCAGGTGAAACAGGTACGCCTCTGGTTGAGATTTTGACTGATCTGATTTCGCAGAATCCTGAACAATTTACGAAAGACGTCACGGAAATACAGGAAATGGAAACAGAAATGAACAGGTTTAATAGCAAATTGACTAAGAAATATCACCAGATCTATGGTTTAACTGAACAGGATGATCTCAATATGCGATTTATTACATTACTCGACTCGCAGGCAGGGTGTGAGTTTGCTAAAGCAATAGTTGAAGTTAAAATGCAGCATACTGTAGAAACCGCTGAACCGATAGAATAAGACTACTTGGTTCGCTGTACAGTATATTCTACCAACCCGATCAAAGCTCTTTTCGCTGCTGAATCCGGAACATCCTGAATGCATTCCAGGGCTTTTTCTTTCAGTTCCATCATTCGTGTATGTGCGTAATTAATTCCACCGCTTGCAATAACGATCTCCATGGCTTTCTGAACCCACACTTTCTCTTCGTTACGTCGTTTGATGATGTACTTCAATGTGCGCACGTCTTCTTTGGATGCGTTGTTCAGCGCATAAATAATTGGCAGTGTCAATTTGCGCTCTCGAATATCGTTTCCGGATGGTTTTCCAATCTCCTCACCCGAACCAAAATCGAAAATATCGTCTTTTAACTGAAAAGCCAGGCCAACATATTCTCCGAACAGGTACATTTTAGCCGCCATGTCCTCTCTGTCGACGGAAGCCGCACCTGCTTCACAAACCGCAGCAATCAAACTGGCAGTTTTCTGACGGATCACTTCGAAGTAAATTTCTTCCGTGATATCCAGCTTACGTGCTTTTTCGATTTGCAACAATTCTCCTTCGCTCATCTCACGAACAGCTTTGGAAACTATCTGCAAGGCACGAATATTATCGTGTTCAATGGAGTGGAGCAAAACGCGTGACAGAAGATAATCGCCCACCAAAACCGCAATTTTGTTTTTCCATAAAGCATTCACAGAGAAAAAACCGCGGCGTTCATTGGCATCGTCCACTACATCATCATGAACCAGCGATGCCGTATGCAGCAATTCCACCATAGAAGCAGCCTGGTACGTTTTGTCGTTCATTTCCCCAAGCATTTTTGCCGTAAGAAACATAAACATGGGGCGCATCTGCTTGCCTTTACGTTTAATAATGTAATGAGTGATTTTATCGAGAAGCGGAACTTTCGAACGCATAGACTCCTTAAAGCGCGCTTCGAAGATCTTCATTTCTTCCTGAATCGGTTCCAATAATTGGTCTACTGTCATGCCTTACAAATGTACTACTAATAGACTGATAATAGAACTAGTCGATTGATTAGATTTTTGAGAAAAAACACAAAATTGCTTAAAGCCGGAAAGAATGGACAACCATTTTTGCCGAGAGAATATTTAACAGTTTTTGCTTCGATAAGCATCATTTTTCTTTAGAATAATCGTTTGGCTTTTCATAACTTTAATGCTGTACAAAATAAACTTGTTGAGTACTGCTTTATCCGTTGCTTATTTCCATTAGTTATAAACCCTAAAAGCAACAGTATGAATATGAAACCCGAATTATTCGAAGAGTTCCCGGAGTTAAGAACCGACAGGTTAACACTTCGCGAAGTGAAAATGACAGATGCTGCTGCAATTTTCAAAATGCGTTCCAACGGAAGGGTGAATCAGTTTATTGCCCGCAGAAATATCCATTCTTTAGATGATTCAATTGAACTGGTGCACAAAACCATGCAGTTGTATGAAAACAAAACGGGTATTGGATGGGCTGGTGTTTTGCGCGATGGTAAAGAAATCATTGGCACTTGCGGGTTTAACAGTATTGATTTTCAAAATCACCGTGCCGAAATAGGAGGGGAGCTTTCTGTAGATTTCTGGGGAAAGAACATAGCCTGGGAAGCGGTTGAAGCGATTATTCATTTTGGATTGAACCAGCTCGATCTGCATACCATAGAAGCAAAAGTTTCGCCCAATAACAGAGGTGCCATTTTCCTGCTTGAAAATATGGGGTTTGAAAAAGAAGCTCATTTTAAAGACCGGATCTTTTTTGAAGGGAATTTTTTGGATATGGCCGTTTACACGCTGATTAAAGGAAACGAGAAATTGAAATTTACGTTGTAGGGTTAGCATGTGTTGCTCAATGAGCTGCATTAGAATCTAATTATCATCGCAGGATAACTTTTCAATAGCGCACCGGGACTTTGTATCGCTGCATGACCACTTTTAGTAAGGAATTCATCGTTGTGAGACAGAGAATCACCACTTTGTGTTAGAGCATGAGCGTTGTGCGGGGAGGAATCATTACTTTGTATCACTGCATGACCACTTTTCGTAAGTGGCAAAGAATCATCACTTTGTGTAAGAGCATGAGCGTTGTTCAGAAAGGGATAACCGGTTTTCGCGGGTGAATTAGCAGTGAATGATTTGCAATCCTTATTTCAGTACGCGCTGATCGATCAGTTTGTTCTTGTTGGCTAATTGACCGCAGGCAGCATCAATGTCTTTTCCGCGGCTTCGGCGTACGTTTACAATCAGGTTGCATTTCTCTTCCAGGAAACGGGCAAAAGCATCTACTTTTTCTCTGTCGGCCTGCTGATAAATACCGTCGTCGATCGGATTGTATTCAATAATGTTGATCTTACAGGGAACAGCTTTCGCGAAATCTGCCAGTTCACGGGCATCTTCCATTCCGTCGTTAAAATCCTTGAAAATGATGTATTCAAATGTAACACGGGAGCCGGTCTTTTCATGGAAATAAATCAACGCATCGCGCAAAGCTTCAATATTATTCGAATCATTGATCTCCATGATCTTTGAACGCTTTTTATCATTTGCCGCGTGAAGAGAGAGTGCAAGATTGAACTTCACGTCGTCGTCACCCAGTTTCATAATCATTTTCGCTATTCCGGCAGTAGAAATAGTTATTCTTTTCGGTGACAATCCCAATCCTTCTTCCGAACACAGATAGTGAACACTTTGAACTACATTCTTGTAATTCAGAAGCGGTTCGCCCATTCCCATGTAAACAATATTCGTAAGCGGGGTTGCGTAATGATTTTCTGCCAGATTTTTCAGGAAAACAACCTGATCAACAATTTCTCCGTGACTTAAGTTTCGAAGCATTTTCAATCTTCCGGTGGCGCAAAACGCACAAGACAAACTGCATCCCACCTGAGATGAAATACAGGCGGTCATCCGGTTGGTTGTTGGAATTAGAACTCCTTCAACAACCTGGGTTTGTCCGCCAATACTAAAAGCGCATTTAATGGTTTTATCAGAACTCACCTGTTTATCGGCAAGTGATATGGCATCAATATAATAATGTTCTTTAAGCTGATCGATGAGTTTCTTCCCGCAATTAGCCATTTCGTCGAAACTGGTAACGCTTTTCTTCCACAACCATTCGTAAACCTGCTTTGCACGAAATGCCGGTTCACCGATAGAGCGAACAAAAACCGTGATGTCTTCTAACGTCAGGGATCTGATATTGATCTGTCCTTTTTCCATTACAGATCTTTATAGTTATTGTAAAGGGAAGTCAGGAAGTAGTGACAGTTTTGAACTTCTTTTGAAAGATCACCTGGTTTATATGTGTCATCAACATTGGTTTTTTGTTCCATGTGATAAGCAAAGTTACCTTTTGGAGTTACCCAGCCGTAACCATTAATAATGGCATGGAATGCAAACTGCGGAACTTTAGGATTCATGAGATCTTTACTCCACGGATAACGTGAGCAATCACCATTCATCTGGTACAACAGCGTTGCGGCTATGTCTGACTGAGAACCAACAGTTGCCAATCTTTTTCCTCTAAACGATTTCTTAATTGGTTCGCCGAAGAATAATAGCGGAACATGGTAGAATAAGCTTCGCCCCGGATCAGCAATAGTTGGTGTGGCATGTCCGTGATCCGATACAAATACAAACAATGTGTTCTTATACCAGGGGTACTTTTTGCAGTCCTTCATAAATTTCCCCAATGCTTCGTCTGAATAAACCAACGAATTCATGTAATCAGCTTCCTGACCGGTAAATACTTTTCCGTTACCTTTCGGCTGATCGTATGGTGCATGGGTACTTCCGGTAAACGCACATTGAAGGAAAGGTTCACCATGTTTATTAATTTCCTTGATAAGAAAGCCGTAAAGATCTTCGTCGTAGAAATTTAATTTACCTCTTGGTAAGTCACTCGGGAAGTTGCTTTCATCTTTTACGACGTCAAAGCCATGATCCATAAAATAACCGCCGATGTTTCCGTACTTTAAATCGCCGCTGAAAATATAAGAACTGTGATAGCCCCAGGTTTCCATATCTTCATTGATACAATGTATTTTACGGTATTTATCCGGGTGCATGGAAATAGAAACTTCCGGAACTGCAGGATTTCCGGAAAAAATACTTGAGTTTCCTATTTCACTTGTTGTAGCGGTTGAATAAACATCCGTAAACAACACGCCAGATTTCGTTAATTTATCAAAGTTACGTGTGGCTCCTTTGGTTTCGCTCAAACTTCCGATTGCTTCCGCCGACCAGCCTTCAAGAACAATCACAATCACATTCGGGCGTCGGTTCTCCAGGAATATCTGGTTGTGTTCCTTCGGATAAGCATACCATGATTTTACTTTTTGATCCGCCAGTTTCCGGTCTACTTTAGGCATAAAACTGTCAATGTTACTTGTCAGGTACATCAAATATTCTTTTCCGAAGTAGTAATTTGAATTAATTGAAATATCATTCGCAATAGCCTTGTTTGAAACAAAAGCAGACGCAACGTTGAGGGGAATTTGCTGAAGCCCGCCGCGCAGTCCGAGAAACTGCAGAAAAACCCCTATACAAAGTGTTGGAATAAGCGCCAGCAATTCAAGGTTGTTTTTACGAACATGTAACGTTCGTTTTTTTAAGATCAGTCGGTAAAGCCATAATCCGAATGCAACTTCCAAAAGAGCATAAAGAAAAAACCAGAAGATCATACTGTAGTTTGCCGTTCGTACAACTTCATCCGGGTTGGAAAGATGCATGAAAACGCGCGCGTTTAGCTTGTGGTTCCATTCACCGTATGCAACAATTTCGCCGGCGTGTACCGCTATTACGGCGCCGAAGAGAATGAAGAAACTCCATTTGTATAATCGATTAAATCCTTTCCAGGAAAAATAATGATTAAGCGTTCTGAAAATAAACGGAATAGCACTTAAAGCACATGCAGTAGCTAAATCTACTCTTATGGAATAAACAAAAGAGAGGAACCATTCTCCGAAGCTTACATCGCTTAATTTTTCAAAATGGTGCAATGAAAAAGCAAGCCGATGAAAATCGAAACAGATGATCCAAAAAAGAATGAGTAACAATAAATCGCGAAATGGTCGAAGCATTCGAGTTTTTTTCAGTTACGCAAAATTAACGCTTATTAATGGGTTTGAAGGCATTTTTCAACACTAAACTTATGTTAAACCTGTGTTCAGAATGATTTAAAATAAAAATTACGTCGAAATACACTTTCATGAGACTATTCCTGCTGTCTGACACCTTGTCTGAAATTTTGTATTGGCAAGATAGTTGACAAAGCGAAGTCAAAAAACATCAAAAATGTCAGATAATAAAGAACAAAAGGATGCCTTGAACGAGGATCATGTGACAAACGAACAGACAGGCGCGGAAGATGTGGCAGGAAACACTGATGAAAACACTGACAATTCGACAGAAAGCAAACCTGCAACACCTGAAGAGCAAATGGCTGCTCTAAACGACAAATACTTGCGTCTCTATTCCGAATTTGACAATTACAGAAAACGCACGAATAAAGAAAAGATAGATCTGATTGCAACTGCCAGCGCAGGTGTATTGAAAGACATGTTATCTGTTCTGGATGATTTTGAACGTGCCATCGTCAACAATGAAAAAGTAGATGATATCAACGCGGTTAGAGAAGGTTTTCAATTGATCTATAACAAATTGAAATCAGGACTTGAGGCGAAAGGATTAAAACAAATGCAGGCGAAAGGCGAGGTCTTTGATTCCGAATTACACGAAGCAATTGCAAATGTTCCTGCACCGAACGAAAAATTGAAAGGTAAAGTAGTTGACGATGTAGAACGTGGTTACTATTTGAATGACAAAGTAATTCGTTTCGCGAAAGTAGTTGTAGGACAGTAAGGAAAATTTCGGGTTGTTGATTTCGAATTTCGGATTGGTTCAAAGCCAAAAAATCCGTAGTCCGCAAATCTGTAATCCGTAATCAAAGATAAAGATGGATAAAAGAGATTTTTACGAAGTATTGGGCATTGCGAAAAACGCAACGGAAGCCGAAATTAAAAAGGCTTACCGGAAAATGGCGTTGAAGTATCACCCAGATAAGAATCCAGGAGATAAAGAGGCAGAAGACAAATTCAAAGAAGCTGCAGAAGCGTATGAAGTTCTTTCAGATGCCAATAAAAAAGCACGTTACGACCAATATGGCCATGCTGGTTTAGGCGGTGGCGCAGGAGGCTTTGGCGGCGGAATGAACATGGATGATATTTTCCAGAATTTCGGGGATATCTTCGGTGGAGCATTCGGCGGTGGAAACGGCAGCTTCGGTGGTTCAAGAGGCGGCGGACAACGTGTTACACGAGGTACAAATCTTCGTGTAAAAATGAAGCTGACTTTAGAGGAAATTGCTGAAGGAGTCAGTAAAAAGATTAAGGTTAAC
>CAMLIF010000047.1 GCA_946479985.1 uncultured Flavobacteriales bacterium | reverse complement strand
CCAACTCACCTACCCCCTTTTAAATTTATTATCTTACCCGTAACAGATGAGATTGGACCTCTAACAACGAAGATTGGGCTGTGAAAAGTGAAGATTGGGTCATGAACAATGAAGATTGGCCTTCGAAAAGTGAAGATTCGCCCTGGAACAAACGAGATTCACCCTGGAACAACGAAGATCGGGCTGCAAAAAACGAAGAAGGACTCAGACGTTTCCCGCCTGTCTGACGATTTAGGCGAGATTCCGGTGATAGTACTCAGTCTTTGGTAGAAGCGCTTTTTTATTTTGAGAATTTTTCACTTATTGATATTTTATTGAGAAGGCACCATTGGTGATACTATAGGAATTTGAATTCGGGTTCCCTGAGATTGGAACAGCCAAAAAAGAGAATGTACCAACTATTTCTGAATTAATAGCATCGTGAGACGTTATTATTAATGTTCCGGTTCCTTGAGCCGGCGAATATTTATCTTCTATGTCGAGACCCACATTGTAGTAACTTTTAATACTAGAACCATCAAATGTGTATGTGCCTGCTGTAATATTACTGGGAACGGTGAATCCCACAAAGTGCGTCGAATCAGCAATCGATCCTACAGTATCCGTTGCCGCACTTATTGTAAGAATTGAGTCAATATTATTATAGTTCCATCCGATGCTTTGCGCGTCAAAGGCTATTCCATCAATAATTGCTGAAAATTGCTGTGTAAATGGAATTGTCGTCGGGTCTTCTGTTTCTACTGGCGCAGTTGGCGTAATCTCACTTTTCTTGCAAGAAGAAAGAGAAATAATCAGCGTGAGGGTTGCCACAAATGGAAATGATTTAAGTGTCATAGATTTTTTTGTAAAGTTAAAGAAAAAAATGTGTCAGTTCTGCGCCAAACATTTAATTATCGGTATGTAATCGATTCATTTACCGGGCTTATAAAATATACCTACGAACAAAAGCACAATTGAAAAAAGGATCATAACCAAACAAAATATGTCCGTAGTATTTTGGATTCTCAGTCCTGTTTCGAAAACATAGTCGGTTTGTCCGCCATCAAGGCGATACTTAATATCCAATTCAATATTCAGCCAATAGATGATTACTCCAATCATTTGAAGTATCGAAATAAGGATGATCAGGGTTCTTGACATAATGCTGCTAAACTTAATTCATAACTTTCGCCCGAATATCTGCTTTTATTTCTCCGTCGCCCAGTTTGTCATAAACACGAAGTTTAATCGTTACCGGGGTAGTGGATTCAACACGGCCGAACATGAAGTTTGCGTAAACCTGGGAAATGAGGTCTTTTGGATTAATTCCCTGATCTCCCAACAAATCATTCTCCTCAAAAACAACATTGTTTTGCTTGTCTACAGCTTTCATTTCCAGACCAACACTGCACAAATCATTTTCAGTTTTAAATCCTCTCAGACCTTCAATAATTACGTAAACACGTTGATTTGACTGGATATTGTTTTTCGTAATGGCGCTGTCACCTTTTTGATCATATAGGTAAATCTTGTCGAAATTGATTCCGGAGCGCGTTGCGTGGATTTGTTTGTTGTCGGATACCTTGAATTTGAATTCAAGATCAAAAGTTCCTTTCCCTTTTTTATCCCAAATGTGCAATTTTAAGGTATGATTCCCTACATCCATCGGATCTCCGATCTTCATGTTTGCTGATAAATTTGCGGGTTCATCTATAATGGGTTCAGGAAAGTTGGAGTAGAGGTCTTTGTTATACAGTACTTTTTTTCCTTTGGAGTCAAGAACGGTAATTTCCATTCCCGGATAAATTATTTTATCTGCGCCCTGCACAAATCCTTCCATGCTTTCGAATTGCACATCGAATTTCTCTCCATAAATGAACTCGGTACGGGAAACCTTTTCTCCACCAACTGTCACATAAAAATCTTCGCAGCTTAGATCTTTTCCTTTTGCAACCATTCCGTCTTTTATCGAGATACTCGACGATTTAGAGAAATTACATGCCTGTAATCCGAAAATCCCGATGATTCCGAACGTTAAAAGTTGAATAGTTGTTTTCATAAAATGAGTTTAATCCTCAATGATAGTCAATTTTGCGAAACGAAGCAGTAAAGTTTTTGAACCTACCTGCGGAAAGAAAACGGTTGCCTTTCTTTCACTTCCGGCTCCGTCTAAAGCTGTAATCTTTCCTTTCCCGAAGGTTCCGTGCTGTACAACGAATCCAACTTTTAATTGTTGATTTTCTACGTCGTTGTTTGTTGTGGAACTCACAGAAGAACCCATTTCTTTCACGCTTTTGAAATTTCCGCGTGGCTGGGTAGAAAATCCGCTTGTCCGGTTGCTTAATCCTCCTGTTCTGGTTGAACCGAAGCCCCCGCCTAACGCTTTTGCGCCGCCTGAGTTGCTGTAAGCCGATTCAAACTGCAGGTATTTTTGATCGATCTCGGCAATAAATCTGCTTGGCTCACAGGAATTTAAGGAGCCAAATAGGAAACGCGATGCCGCATAACTGATGGTGCAGGTTTTCTCAGCTCGTGTAATAGCAACATAGAACAAACGACGTTCTTCTTCCAATTCGGTTCGCGAAGAAATAGAAAGCTGGGAAGGGAAGAGGTTTTCTTCCAGGCCAACTAAAAATACATGCGGGAATTCCAATCCTTTACTGGAGTGAATGGTCATTAGTGTTACACGGCGCAGATCTTCGTCTTTATCCGTATCTGCGTCAGTAAGCAAAGCCACATCGATCATATAATCGGCCAGGGTGGCTTGTTCGTTTTCTTCGTTTTTCTGAACGGTAAATTCTTTGATACCGGCAAGTAATTCTTCTATATTCTGGTAGCGTTCAACTTCTTCCGGACCTTTGTCTTTTTCGTTGTAAAGTTCCTTCAGAATCCCCGAAGATTTAGCAATATGCTGCGCCAGATCATAAGCAGGCATTTTATCGAGCTGAGCGGTAAAACTTTGAATCATTGTCACAAACTCGTTGATTTTTGCTTTTGCCGCAGTTGGAATGGCAACCGGATAAGTGCCAAAATTCGATACTACTTCCCAAATAGAAACATCATTTTCCGAAGCAGCGATAATGACATTTTCCCAGGAAGTTTTTCCAATTCCGCGTTTCGGGTAGTTGATAACCCGCTTTAACGCTTCTTCATCATTCTGGTTTGCGGTAAGACGGAAATAAGCCATAATGTCTTTGATTTCCTTACGCTGGAAGAATGACAATCCACCGTAAATCTTGTACGGAATATTGAGTTTTCGAAGGGCTTCCTCAAATGAACGCGATTGACGATTGGTGCGGTAAAGAATGGCATAATTGTCCCAATCCCCACTTTCGGAATGTTTCAGATCGAAGATGGAATTTGCAATGTTTTTCCCTTCTTCGTTATCGGTTAAAGTACGTACGACTTTAATTCGGGATCCTTCATCGTTGGCTGTCCAGACATTTTTTTGAATCTGATCCTGATTTCGTGCAATCACGCTATTTGCCGCTTCTACAATTACCTGCGTACTGCGGTAGTTTTGCTCCAGTTTGAAAAGCTTGTAATCCGGGTAATCGGAACGGAAGTTCAAAATGTTCTGAATATTCGCGCCACGGAAAGAGTAAATACTTTGCGCATCGTCGCCAACAACACAAATGTTCTCAAAAACAGCAGCTAATTTCTTAATGATGAGGTATTGCGAGTAGTTTGTATCCTGGTACTCATCTACAAGAATGTATTTGAATTTGTGCTGATAATAATGCAGTACATCTTCAAAATCGCGTAAAAGTACATTTGTCTGGAAAAGCAAATCGTCAAAATCCATAGCACCGGCTTTGAAACAGCGAAGCGCGTATGTTTTATAGATGCGTCCAAGTTCCGGCCTGCCGCTTGAAATGTCTTCGGCCATTATTTCAGTGTTAGCCAAATAATCTTCGGGCGAGATCAGGTTGTTTTTTGCGGAAGAAATGCGCCCGTAAAGCATACTTGGCTTGTACAGTTTATCGTCAAGATTCAATTCTTTTACAATGTCTTTCAGCAAGCTTTTCGTGTCTTGTGTATCGTAAATAGTGAAGTTTTGAGGGAAACCGATACGGCTTGCATTAATCCGTAGAATTTTCGCGAAAACGGAGTGAAATGTTCCCATGGTAATGTTCCGGGCTTCTCCCGAGCCAACAATGGTCCCGATTCGCTCGGTCATTTCTTTTGCTGCTTTGTTGGTAAAAGTCAAAGCCATGATATTGAACGGATCTATTCCCTGGTCGATCATGTAAGCGATCCGCATAGTAAGAACCCTGGTTTTTCCGGAACCGGCCCCTGCAATTACCATTGTGGGCCCTTCAATATTCTCTACTGCAACACGTTGACTCTCGTTTAATCCGTCCAAATAATTCATGAACACAAAGATACGCATCCCGTTACGAATTCAAATTGCTTTCATTGGATGTTCATAAATTTTATTACTTGCTGATTGGAACCAATCAGATACAAAGATTAAGTGCATAATTTGAATTTAACTATTGAAAACGAATTACTTTTGACTTGACACTGAACGAATCATTGTCATTAAACAAAAAAAATCATGTCAGCACAAAATCAGGGAAATCACAGAAGACTATCACCAATGTATCATGGAGTTCTATATTCAATTGTTTTAGCGTGCATCGGACTATCGGTATATTTTTTCGCTACAACGGCAGATAATTTGGGCGAAAGTTTACCTCAATTAGTAATTGTTTTATTGTCAATAGGATTATTGTTATTGACGATTTTGTCGCGAGCTTTTGCCTTGAAAGCGCAGGATAGAGCAATTCGTGCAGAAGAGAGTTTGCGTCATTTTATTCTTACCTCGAAACCAATTAATCCAAATCTCACATTAAGCCAAATTATTGCTTTGCGTTTCGCTTCTGATGAAGAGTTAGTGGAGCTAACTGAACTGGCAATTGAAAGAAAAATGACTCAAAATGAAATCAAATCAAAGATTCGTAACTGGAAAGCAGATACACATCGCGTGTAAACGATTTTAGAGCAATATGAAGATTTTGTGTTAGACCTTCATGATAACTACAACAACAATAATTCCTCCGAATGAGTTTGGTTGGTTTTCCCGCGAATTTAATGCTCGCTAACGCTGCGCAATGAACGAAGTGTTAACGGAGTTCCACCGCGGCGGACGAATTCGCGGGAATATTGCAGATATGCTAAAGAAGGCGACGCTTTCATCAATTCTGGTTATCTTTCGGGAATCAAAAACAAATAAACCAATCATGAAAAATCTCTTTTTGACTTTAGCATTCTCGGCATTCGGAACAATGCTCTTTGCCCAGGAAAAACACATGGCTACTGTTGCCGAAACAGAAGCAGTCAGCTTAAAAGTGGTGGAATTGTTCAAACAGAAAAAGTATTCCAAAGCTATTGCAGAATTGGCTCCGTACTGGCCGTTACCTGAAGATGAATTGACTGATCTTTCTGATCAAACGGTTAAATCAATGGGAGTTGTTACTGAGCGTTACGGTAAAATGGTGTCATCTACTAAGATTAAAAGTGAAACTATTTCTGATTTTGCAGTAAGAGAAACATATATCATTCAATATGAATTTCACGCGCTTCGACTAATCTTTACTTATTACGAAAACGGTTCTGGCTGGATCGTGAATGCCTTTAAGTGGGATGATAAGTTCATGGAAGAGTTCAAATAGATTTCTAAGAAAACACATTTTTCAGCATGAATTTCGGATTAAAAGCACTAGGAATTGTTCTCGTTATCACCTTGGTGGCTTGTGGTTCGGATTCTGCCAAAGTTAAAGAAAAACCTGTTGCTGAAACTTCGGAAGAAACAGTGAATTATTCCGATAGATTGAATGAATACAAGAAATTTGTGTCTGCTCTGGACGTTTCAAAAGTAGAATCATCTGCTGAAGCAGTAAAGAAATACAGGGAATTGCTAAAAGGCGTCAATCGGGAAATTTGCGACGAAGCCTTCGTTGTTTTTCATGAATTGTATGAAAAGATCGAGGAGAATGTTGCGAATCAAATTCTTAACAATAAATCCATTCAGGATTCACCCTGCATTGAAACTGATGAAAACGGAAAAGAATTGCCCATGAGTAAACTTCTGTCGGATCTTGATAAGAAATGGAAAAAACATGGTTTTCGTTTAGAGTGTTGGGAAGGGTTTCCGGGAATTGGAACGAACCGCGATTTCATTGCTGAAAATTTCTACAAATCGGTTTCACCGACCATGCGCAAGTTTCTGAAAGCACTCCGGGAAAATGATGACAATGTTTTTCAGGTAGATGCCGGAATTGTTTTGACCGAAAAGGAATTTGTAGACCGGGCAGTTTGGTGGGAAACCTTTGTGGCGGAGAATCCCGATTTTATAATGATTGACCGCGCAAAAGCGTTGAAAAAAGAATACTTTACTTTCCTGATTTACGGAATGAACAATACTCCGGCCATTTCGTATCTCTCAAACGGCAGCGAAGAAAGCATTTCAGATCTAAGTGAGTATTTTGTTACCGCTTACACCTATTTGAACAAAAAATATCCCGCTTCCGAAACAAATAAGCTGGTGAAACCGTTTTTCAAAGCAGCAATGGCCAGAGATTTTCAAAAAGTAGATCAGATCCGGAAATATTATACAAAAAAAGGATTTATGATCGATTTTGAAAAGGATACGAAACTGTATTTGTAAACCATCTTCGAACTTCACGAAATGTTATGACGAGATTCCTCCTTCCTGTATTAATTCTTCTTTGTTTCACTGGGGTTGCACAGAATTTAGGTGTTCACCCTGTTTCAAATGATTATCAAAAACCAACAGATTCTTTGGTACTTCAAAAATTGGAGAAATGGCAGGATCAGAAGTTCGGAGTGATTATTCATTGGGGCCTATACGCTGTTCCCGGAATTATCGAATCATGGTCGGTTTGTTCGGAAGACTGGATCACCAGGGATTCTACTTCTTCTTATGACGAATATAAAAAGTGGTATTTCGGTTTGAAAGATTCTCTGAATCCGGTTCATTTTAACCCGGAGAAATGGGCTGAGGTTTCCCGGAAAGCAGGAATGCGTTACCTGGTTTTTACTACAAAACACCACGATGGCTTTTGTATGTTCGACACGCAGCAAACCGATTTTAAGATTACGGCCGGACCGTTTGCCTCCAATCCGAAAGCGGATGTGCTGGAACACGTTTTTTCTGCATACCGGAACCAGGGATTTATGATTGGTGCTTATTTCTCTAAGCCCGACTGGCACAACGAAAATTACTGGTGGCCGTTATATGCAACTCCAAACAGGAATAATAACTACGATACCGGTAAATATCCGTGGCGCTGGAAGCAATTTCAGGATTATACTTACAGACAGATTGGGGAAATTGTTTCCGGCTACGGAAGCGTTGATCTGTTGTGGCTGGATGGCGGCTGGGTAAGACCAAAAAACACGATTGATGCTGAAGTTCTGTCGTGGGGAGCACCTATTCCGGCGTGGGACCAGGAACTGGACATTGCAAGAATTGCAACAATGGCGCGGGCAAAACAACCCGGAATGCTCGTAGTTGACAGAACGGTTCAGGGGCCTTATGAGAATTATCAAACACCTGAACATACTATTCCTGAACAGCGTATCGATAATCCGTGGGAAACCTGTATGCCATTGGGAAATGACTGGGGTTATGTTCCGGATAACAACTGGAAAACTGCTGACCGTGTAATTGGTACGCTGGTAGAAGTTGTAGCGAAAGGCGGGAATTTATTGCTGGGAGTGGGGCCTAAGCCTGATGGAACTTTTCCGCCTGAAGTGGAAGAAAGACTTCTGGAAGTAGGAGCGTGGCTGGAAACAAACGGGACTGCCATTTACGAAACGCGAAGTATTGAACACTACCAGGATGAAAATGTGTTTTTCACACAATCAAAAAATGAGAAAACAACCTTCGCATTAGTTGTCTCTCAAGCCGGACAAACAACTGTTGAATGGACAACCAATCTCCCGAAAAAAGGATCGAAACTGGTTTTTGTGCCAACAGGAGAAACAGTGCGTTATAAAGTTTCGAATGGAAAAGTGGAAATTACTTTACCGAAGAAGTTCCTTCAGGCTCAAAAAACGAACCCGGTTTTGGTTTTCAAATTCGAGCTGGCTACTGAATAGTCAAAACACTTTTCAAGTGTAGGTTTTTGGAAGAAGAACCGATCAGTAATTCATATTCTCCTGATTCAATAACTTCTTTCAGATCACTTGAAATATGTGTAAACATTTCCGGCGTCAATGTGAAAAATAGTTCCTTGCTTTCTCCCGGTTTCAATTCAATTCGTTGAAACCCCCTTAACGCAATAACAGGCTGGGCCAGTGCTGTTAATTTGCTTTTCAAATACAATTGGACCACTTCTTCGCCCGTTCGTTTTCCTGTGTTTGTTAAAGTGAAGGACAGTTTTGCAGATTCGTTTTTTGAAATTACCTGTTTATCCAGTTTTGCATCGGAATAGGAGAATTGGGTGTAGCTTAATCCGAATCCGAATGGGAACAACGGTTCACCGGTTAAATTGTAATAATCGTCACTTCTCCCGGTTGGTAAATGATTGTAAGTAATCGGAAGCTGCGCTTCGGAAATTGGAAAAGTAATCGGTAAACGGCCAGCAGGATTAACTCTCCCCGTGAGTAAATTTGCTACTGCATATCCACCGGCTTCTCCCGGATACCATAAACTTACAATTGCATCGGCATCATTGATCCATTCGTTCATCGTTACGGCGCTTCCGCCAACAATTAAAACAACCACCGGTTTTCCTGTTTTGTGTAATTCCTGAATCAATTTCTCCTGATTTCCGGGCAAACGCAGCGAAGCACGATCCTGGAATTCACCTTCATGAATACCGACTACGATTACAGCCAGATCTGACTTTTCGGTTATTTTTACAGCGTTTTTAAGCTTCGAATCAAACGTGTTATCTGCTCCGTGATTCCAGATTAATCTGATTTTCCCGTTTCCATTTGGTTCTTTGAACTCAATTCGAACCGGATAGTGTTTGTCTTTCTTGAAAGTGAAAGGAATCAGATCTGTATGATAGCTTGTTTTCTCCCAGCGATCAATGAGTAATTCATCATTTATGTAAAGCCGGTAACCGTCATTTCCCTCTAAGCCAATTTTGATTTTTTTGGTTTCAGGAGCAATCAATTCTCCATCCCATTTTGCCGAGTAGAAATGATTGTCTAACTCCTGTGAAGGCCCGTAAAGTGTCCAGTTGAAATCAACTTGTGAATCGTTTCGTGATACAATCGGATCGCCCGAAAGACTCACGTTATCGTAGTAAGTTCCTTTCAATCCGGTATTGCCTTCATTTGCCAGAAATTTTGCTGGAATTGGGGTGTAGAGCGTGTCGGCATAGCTTACCGTTTCCTGGTAGTTTATTAAGATGGAATCTCCGGAAATTTGTTTTAATCCTTCCAGAATGCTAATAGGATTATTTCCCGGAGGACTGTATCCGCCCAGTCTGACATCACTCGCATCAGCTCCGAAAAGTGCGATTTTGTGAACGGAAGGACCAATGGGTAGCACCTCATTCTCATTCTTCAATAACACGAATGATTTTTCGGCTGCAAGTTGAGAAAGATCATTTCCCTTTGGTGGAACAGCGGTTATTGAATTTGGAATAGTAACGTATGGATTCTCAAACAAACCCAATTCAAATTTGGTACGAAGCACGCGTGAAACCGCATCGTTTAATCGGGTCATATCTACCTGTCCAGATTCGAAGGCAGGATAAAAAAGGGCTGCATGATCGTAGTCGGTTTGAAATATTACGTCCAGCCCACCTTCAATGGCATGTTTTCCGCTCAAAGCATAATCAGCAGCGGTATGATGTAAAACAACTTCACCTCCAACTGCGTTTGCATCTGAAATCACAAATCCTTTAAATCCCCATTCTTCTTTGAGTTTTTGATTCAGGAGCCAATCATTCGAAGAACAAGCTGTACCGTTCAACGAATTGTATGAGGTCATGATTGAGCGCGAACCGCCTTCATGAATTAGTCTTTTGAAGGGAACAAAATGAGTTTGCTCCAAATACCATTCGCTTAGATATATTGGGTAGCTGTCGCGACCGCCGTCACCCACATTCGCGACAAAATGTTTGGGCGTTGTAATAATTCCGCGTTGTTCGAACTCGCGTATAAATGCCAGTCCGATCTCACTTGTCAGGAACGGATCTTCTCCGTATGTTTCTTCTGTTCTTCCCCAGCGCACATCTGATGCAAGGTTCACCACCGGCGACAAAATCTGACGGATTCCGCGCATGTTACATTCCATTGCGATTTGTGCAGCTACATCGTGAACCAGCGCTGTGTCCCAGGTTGCAGCAAGACCAATTGCCTGTGGAAAAGCTGTGGTTCCCTGTCTCACTAATCCATGTAATGCTTCATCAAACGGAATGAACGGAATTCCCAAACGGGTTTTGTTTACAAAGTGACTTTGGATATTATTGATCTTCAGGGCAAGGGAAACTGCATCTTCGCCTGTGTTGTAGGTGAGAAGCTGCCCACCAGCATCGCCTTTTGATCCGGCACTTACCTGCAACCCGAAAATTCCGTGTTTGAACTTTCCGTTGGTTGTGTCTCCATCTGAAGGAATCATGAAAACCTGCCAGAATTTTTCTTCCGTAGTCATTCTGCTCAAGAGATCAGTTACACGTGCATCAATGGGTTGTGTTGAATCTTTATAGATCTGTCCAAACAAAAGTGTTGTGGGTAAGAGGAACAGGAATAAAAGGAGAGTTTTCATGGAGTAAAATTAAGTTATTTGGTCAATTAGCAAATAGGCTGAAGGTAGTCTTCCTGCTAACCCATTTTAATTCATTTGGTTTAGGGTAAAGTGAAATAATCAGTTAATTTTGGGGACATCAAGTTAAAATAACAATCATGAAAATCATACTATCCCTTTTAGTAGTTCTTTCTTCCGCTTTGGCAACCTCAGTTTCCGCGCAAGATTATTACGGAAACCGGTCGCGGAATTCAATTGAATACCTGGCATGTACAACAAACAGCGATTATTTGATCAAAGTTGATCACAAACGTTATTATTCGGCTTCTTATGGAATTGTTGATCTGAATAAAAAAGAAATTTTCCCGGCTGCGTTTGAAAAAGTGTATGTTTTTGCCAATGGAGCATTCCTGCTTTATGATGGTTATAAAACGATTCATGTTGACAAAGATTTTTCCATACTAAAGAGTTATGATGGTTACATTGGAGAGAATAACGCCTATTTTGTGGCAATCGGTAAAAGAAACACGCAGTTTCCGCTTGAAGTTTTTGATCTCAACGGAAATTCCCTGCTGGCTAAGTTGAATTTGGACATGAGTGTTGGTTATTACGTGACACCTCTTATAAACGATGAAGAAGCAAATAATGGTTTATACGTTGTAACGAAAGATGAGCGCTCGGGAAGACAAACTGCTGCGTTGTTTGATGTTCCTAACTTCAGATGGGTTACAGATTTTAATACGTATCAGTTTATTCCATACGGGACGGGCGTTTTAGCAATCAAAGACCATATCAAAAACCCACGCAGAGATTATTATGGAAGATATGATTACAGTGTTTATGAAGAATTCAATTTTAATGATTTCAAACTTCCGGATTCCAAATTCAATGCAGACTATTATGAAAACGGGAAAAAGGTAAAATCCTTTAACGATGCTTACTTAATGTACAAGAACACACTGGTTTTCAAAAATGAATCAGGAAAATACGGGATTGTTGACAAGAATTTGAAAACCATTGTACCCTTTGAGTATGATCTTACGGCAAATTTCACCCCTAATTCATATTTGAAATTTGCAATCCTGTCTAAAGGATCCGAGAATTTCCTGTTTAATGAAAAAGGAACTCAGATCTTAAAGCAGGGATATCAAAAAATCACTCCGCTGGGAGGAAATGTATTCCAGGTTCAAAAAAACAATAAATACGGGGTAATAACTTCGGCTGAGAAAGAGATCATTGCTATTAAATATGATTCACTGAATTACTCTTACCGCTATATTCTTGGTATGGTTGGTAATACGTGGGAAGTATTGAAAATTAAAAAGGAGGATGAGCTTACGGTTGCACAATCAGGACTTACATCTGTTCAGATCTTGGCGAACGGAGATTTGGCTTTGGAAAAAGATAAGAAATGGGCACTTATGAGCGGAGATGGAAATACTTCTGCCTTTGCTTATGAAGAAATTCAACTTTGCGGAGAACGCTATGTTTATAAAACGGATAATAAATATGGCTTCTTATCTGATGAGGGCAAACCTCTTTCAAAACCAATGTTCGAGGCAATTTTGTACGAAACCGACAATTTATACATTATCAGATCGAAAGGAAAATACGGTGTTATAGAGTTAGAGTCTGACACGGAGAAGATTAAGATTAATGAAAAGATTGCAGCGAAATATGATTTTATCTCGCGTGACAGATCTTATTATTACGGCGATTATTCATTCATTGTACTTGACAGAAGTTCCGGAAAATCTGAGATCAAAGAAATTTCAAGCGGTGATAGATATTAAATAAATCCAGAAGCGTTCCTGGTCCTGCAATAATGATCAGGAACGTTTTTATCCTTCGAATGAATTGTTTGAAATATACCCGGAGATGCGGGCTTTGTATTGTTCTGCAATCGTAATCCGTTCAGTTCCGACTAAAACCTGGCCGCGTTCTACGGCATCAATTTTCCCCAGGCTGATAATAAAAGAACGGTGTATACGCATAAAATGTTCACCGGGGAGCATGTCTTCCAGCGATTTCAGGGTTAGAATACTAAGAATAGGCTTCGGGTTTCCTTCCATCCATATCTTTACGTAATCACGCCATCCTTCAAAATAGAGTACGTCTTTCAAGGCAATTTTCACTTGTTTATATTCGGATTTCACGAAAATAAAATTTGCGTTTTCTGCCGGATCACTTTTTGAAATTTCTTTTTTTGCAGCGCTGCGTGTGAGTGAGAACCATTCCAGTGCTTTGTTGGAAGCAACCAGGAATTCCTGGTAGTTGAACGGTTTTAGCAAATAATCCAATGCTTCAACCCGGAAACCTTCAATGGCATATTGGTCGAATGCGGTAGTAAAAATTACACGCGAAGTTTTGGGAAGCATTTTGGAAAGTTCAATTCCGCTTACTTCCGGCATTTGAATATCTAAAAAAATGAGATCAATCTGTTCTGAGTTCAGAACGCTTAAAACGTCGGCAACACTGCCGAAACTTCCACAATGCCGCAGAAACGGGGTCTTTGCCACATAGTCTTCTATCAGGCTCCGGGCCATCGGTTCGTCATCAACAATAATACAGCGAATCAGCTCATTTTTCATTGTGTAATCCGTCTAAGTGAATGGATAATTCAACGATAAACTGTCCATTTTCTATACGTTTCTCAAAGCTATGATTTTCCGGGTAAAGTAACTGCAAACGTTTCTCTAAATTATTGAGACCGATCCCGGAACCGCTCTGGTCTTCTTTCGACTTAGGTAAATGTGTGTTTCTACTTGTAAACAGTAATTGATTATCGGTAATCTGTAGTTGAAACAGCAACGGGGTGATTTCTTTCGCAGAAGTTCCGTGTTTGAACGCGTTTTCAATTAGCGAAATGAATAAAAGAGGAGGAATTAGAATGTCATGACTGATTTCCTGGAAGTTCACAAAAACTTTCGTCCGGTCGGCAGTTCTCACTTCCATTAACTCAATATACTTTTTCATGAATTCAATTTCATTTGAAAGTTTCACCAATTCAGTATCGGATTCATACAGGAAATACCGCATAAGTTTCCCTAATGCGTGAATATTCTCTTTTGCTTTTTCGGGGGATCGGTCGACCAAAGAATAAATATTATTCAAAGAATTGAAAAAGAAATGAGGTTGAAGCTGGTATTTGAGATGTTGCAATTCTGTTTGAAAGCGATAGGCGGCTTGTTCCTGTTCATTCGCACGGGTCTGCATCCAGCGACTCAGAATTCTTAAGGCAATGGAGA
This sequence comes from uncultured Flavobacteriales bacterium, assembly GCA_946479985.1. The sequence goes on along the minus strand of CAMLIF010000047.1, from coordinate 12,898 downwards.
AGAAAAGGGGAATTAATGCTGATAAAAATTCCATGTAGAAGAAGAACTGCAGGGGCAGCGGCGGAGGCGGATGGTTTTCACCTTCCATTCGAAAGAACGCCATTCTCACCAGTACAACGGCAAACACCAATCCAACCGAGAGCAGTAAGTTCAATAAAACATATAACAAAATCTTTTTTCGAAAAAGCAGCCGCTCAATGAGGAGTGAATAATTCACATAGAAAATGATCATGTAACCTAAAAGCGGAATCCAGGAGTGCTGCATGATTTTGTGAAGAGTGGAGCCCTGTCCTGATGTCAGGAGATAGGGAAAACCGAAAAGGGTTCCCCATACCATCACATGGAAAATTACCACCAACCATTTGTTCTTGCTCAAATTCATATTATTCATAACGTAAAGCAGTTATCGGGTCAAGTGAGGCTGCCTTTCTTGCGGGATACCAGCCAAAGAAGATTCCTGTAATTACACAAACCTCGAATGAAATAAGAATGGAAGAAGCCGTAATCGAAACTGGCCATCCGGCAAGATTTGCAATCAGATAAGTTGCTCCAAGCCCTAAGGACACACCGATTATTCCTCCCGTGAAACTAATGAGTATAGATTCTACCAAAAATTGAAGCAGAATATCTCTTCCTTTACCGCCAACTGCCATTCGCAACCCTATTTCACGAGTTCTTTCTTTCACTGAGACATACATAATGTTCATAATACCAATTCCGCCTATCAGCAGCGAAATTCCTGCAATTACAACCAATAATACTGTGAGCATTTCACTGGTTGCGCTAAAAGTACTGATTAATTCTTCCATTGAAAAAACATTGAAGTCGTCGTCTTCGTTCTCTGAGATGTCATGTGCTTCGCGTAAAATGACACTTACTTCTTCTACTGCTTTGGGAGCATCTTCTTCACTGGTTGCCGAAGCAACAATAGACTGCAGATAGGTTGTTGCGAGAATTCGTTTTTGAACGGTCGTATACGGAGCCAGAATAATATCGTCCTGGTCCTGCCCGAAAGTATTTTCTCCTTTTTCTCCCAAAACACCAATCACCTTGAAAGGAATATTATTGAATCGAATGGTTTTTCCTATCGGATCTTCACCATCCGGAAAAAGATTCTCTACAATGGTTTGACCGATCACAGCAACTTTTGCATTGGAAGTAACGGCACTTTCCGTAAACATGTTTCCATCCACTATTTCAAGCATACGCACAGACAAGTATTCGGTACTCACTCCGTAGATCGACGAAGGCCAGTTGTCTGAACCTTTAATAACTTGTCCGCCACTTGTTACCTGAGGCGAAATTGCGGTCAGATACTTTGCTTCTTTTTGTATCTGCTGCAGGTTCTCCAAAGTAAGTGTCTGCGTGTTGGTTGCTTCCATACGAACCCCGCCGCGCGAGTCGGCACCCGGACGAATAGTAATCATATTCGATCCCATAGACGAAATCTCACTTCGAATACTTTGTTTTGATCCTTCGCCAATAGCGAGCATTGTAATTACCGACCCCACGCCGATGATAATTCCCAGCATGGTTAAGAATGCCCGGAACTTATTTAGGATAAGTGATTTCCAGGCTATTCTGAATAAATTAAACAAACTCATAATGTACGATCTTTAGTTAATGTTTCTAACATTTGTTTCGCCGAAAGTGGTTTTTCCACTGGAGAATCGCTAATTACTAATCCGTCTTTCAGTGTAATCGTCCTGCCGCTGAATGCTGCAATATCGTGCTCATGTGTTACAAATGCGATTGTTTTTCCTTTTGCGTTCAATTCCTGAAACAGCGCCATGATTCCGTAAGATGTTCGTGTATCCAGGTTTCCGGTAGCTTCATCAGCCAGGATCAGGACCGGATCATTTACCAAAGCCCGGGCTATGGCAACGCGCTGCTGCTGTCCTCCGGATAATTGGGCCGGAGTATGATGAATTCGTTCCGACAAACCAACCTGGTTCAATGCTTCCAGGGCACGTTCTCTGCGTTCTTTGGCGGAAATCTCCCGGTTGTAAAGCAAAGGTAGTTCCACGTTACTGATTGCAGTTGTACGCGGCAATAAATTATAAGACTGGAAGATGAAACCGATTTTCCGGTTGCGAATAGTTGCCAGTTCGTTCCGGGATAAATTTGCGATAGATATATCATCAATCTTATAGACTCCGGAACTCGACTGGTCTAAGCAGCCGAGAATGTTCAGCAGTGTGGATTTCCCCGAGCCGCTTGACCCCATGATCGTTACAAATTCACCCCGCAGAATGTCGAATGAAATGCCTTTAAGCGCTTTCACTACTTCTTCTCCCATGATAAATTCACGCTTAATGTTTTCGATATGAATGATAGGTGTTTCCATAACTATTTCTTTTTTCCTGGTGGTTTTGGCATAAACGGACTTCCTCCTGAGGCTGTAACCTCTTCTTCGGTTAATTCCGTCATACCGGAAAGAATGCGATCGTTTTGATCTAATCCTTCCAATACTTGTATCCGAATACCGTCGCTTTCTCCAACAACGATTTCTTTTTGGGCAAGTTCTCCGTTTTCGCGAAGTACCCAAACGTATGTTTTGGAAGTGGTTGACGGTTTTGCCTTCGGAATTTCGACTGTAATCTGCCGTTGTTTGTAATATGTTTTCAGTAGATCCTGATCCGGAACAAAAGTGAGTGCTTTTTCTTTCATTGTCAGCACATTCTTGAGTTCCTTGGTATACACCGAAATGGTTGCAGTAAGCCCTGGTTTTAATCGTTGCTGCGGATTGTCGGCTTGTACAACAACGGTGTAAGTGACCACGCTTGAAGTAACTGTTGGATTCAATCGAACCTGGGTAATGGTTCCTGAAAATTCTTCCTCCGGATACGCGTCAACGGTAAAAGTTACTCTTTGTCCGTTTTGAACGTTTCCGATATCCGCTTCGTCAACATTGGCTTCTACCTGCATTTTTGTGAGGTCTTGCGCAATGGTGAACAAGGTAGGCGTGCTAAAACTTGCCGCAACCGTCTGACCTTCCTCCACATCTACTCCAAGAACAACGCCGTCAATGGGAGAATAAATACTTGCGTAACTCAGGTTGGTCTTTGCCCGTTCAAGGTCCGATAAACGTTGCTCGCTTGTCCCTTTGGCTGCATTCAATTTATACAGAGCTTCTTCATAATCTGCATCACTGATCAGTTTAGATTCGTAAAGTCCTTTCTGGCGTTCATAAATTTTCTGCAAATAGCTTTGTTCGTTTTTTGCCATCCGATAACTCGCTTTTGCTTCGGCTAATGCTGAAAGCAAAGTGGTTTTATCCAATTCGGCAATAAGCTGTCCGGCTTTTACTTTACTGTTATAATCGACATAAATTTTCTTTACAACTCCCGAAACCTGTGTTCCGACTTCTACTTGTTTCGTTGGCTCAATAGTACCCGTTGCAGTTACTATGCTTGTTATGTCGCCTTTCTCAATGGTTGTTGTTTCTAATGAAACCTGCGCAGGTTTCTTGCCGGGAATCAACATTATTACAACAAAAATGAGTGCTATAACGATTACGGCAATAATGATATTTCTAATTCTTTTCTTTTTCATGTTATTCAGTTTAAAGTTTTCCCTGGTAAAAATTCAGCAAGCTCACGTACAGCAGATTCATGTATTTTGCCTGAAGAAAAGTTTGTTGTGCATTCAATAGAGTGGTTTGGCTTACAGCCAGATTGGTAGCATCAGTTGCCCCACGATTGAACTGTTCTTGTGTGAGATCAAAAGCCAGCTGAGAAGATTCTAAAGTTGCAGCTGCAGATTGCATTTCAGACTGCGCAGATGCAGCGTTTTGCCATGCTGATTCTATTTTCTGATAGAGTTGTTTCTTTTCAATTTCCAACTGTACTTCAGAGTTTTCTATGCTGATCCTGGCTTTTTCAATATTGGTTTTGTTTTGCTGGCGTGAATAAATTGGTACTGATAACGAAACAGAAATACGCTGATTGAAATTGTTGCCGAATTGGTTACCGAAATTATACGGTTGTGTGTTTGTATAACCGGTCGATAATGATCCTGACAGGGAAAGCGTTGGTAAATAACCCGAGTAAGCAATTTGTTCATCCAGATCAGCTACTTTTTGCTGTAGTTCAGCTGCTTTAATTTCGGGCATACTTTCAAGTGCGGTGTCATACACGCTTTGTTTATCCGGAATAATTGAAATTCCCTCTTTCAAATCGGTATGCTGTATTTCAAACACCACTTCAGGCTCAAGCTCCAGTAGTTGTTTCAGCGTAAGTAATTGCTGAGCATATTGATTTTGTGTTTGTACGAGGGTGTGTTGATTTTGAGCTACTAACGCCTGTAGTTCTGCAACGGTTATTTTTGTTGAAGCGCCGGCATTCAGCTTACTTTGTCCCTGCTCCAGCTGTTTCTGAGAGACTTTGAGCGTGTTCGCGGCAGCTTTAATGCCTTCATTGTAGTAATCAGCAAGCAGATATGCTTCGGTTACACTTAGTACAATACTGTTTTTCGTTTCTTCTACATAAAGTGAATTCTGCTCAGAGATAATTTCTTGCTGCCGGATCTGGTTATTGAGTTTTCCGCCATTGTATAAAGTCATCTGAGAATTAAGTCCGAAACTGCTGCTGTGAACGGTTTGTGAAACAAAGGCGCTGGTAATAGGGTCAATGCTTCTTCCGTTTGTAAGAGATTGGGAAGCGCTGGCAAAAAGATTCGGTAAGCGATTCGCTTTTGCCTGCTGGTAATCGAGTGTTGCACTGTTTTCGGTTAGAACAGCCTGTTTTACTGTCAGGTTGTTTTCAACGGCATATTTCAAACAGTTTTCCAAACTCCAGGTAACGTTTGTTGAATCCTGGGCGAATGTTGAAAATGTGCCGAAAACGATAATTGCCAGTGCCAATGATTTTCGTGTCATAATGCATCAAATATTGGTGTGAGGCAAAAGTGCAGCAGCAAAAACCTATTATTTAGTAAAATCGATGTTTAGGTGTATTTTCAATACAATCTCCTTGTTTTAACCGACAAGTTTTTTCGGAAGAAGTAATTGGTATTATCATTTCTTTTATTCTTAAATTTGTTTTCTCGAAAAGCATTGCCCACTCTTCTGTTCCGAAAAGCAACACCCCGTTTGCTCCTGCGCATAAGATTACAACTTAAAAAAAGCAGAATGAACAGCGTAATTACAGGAATTGGATGCTATATCCCGGAGATTATCAAAACGAATCGTGATTTCATGGTACATGAATTTTACGACGAGAATCATCAGATCATTCCTCAAAGTCCCGAAACAATAGCTCGTAAGTTTGAACAGATTACCGGAATTCAGGAGCGACGTTATGCTGGCTCGGAGCTAAATTGTGCCGACCTTGGAAAACTGGCTGCTGAAGAAGCAATCAAAGATGCCGGTTGCGACAGGGAAACGATCGATCAGATTATCGTGGCGCATAATTTTGGAAACGTTATTAAGCATACTATCCAAACGGATATGGTGCCCTCAATTGCTTCCAGAATCAAGCATTTGCTTGGTATCAAGAATCCGAATTGTGTGGCTTATGATCTTATTTTCGGCTGTCCGGGGTGGGTGCAGGGTCTTATTCAGGCACATGCTTTTATGCAGGTTGGTATGGCGAAAAAATGTTTGGTCATCGGTTCAGAAGCGTTAAGCCGGGTGCTTGATCCGTATGACAGAGACAGTATGATCTTTGCAGATGGAGCAGGTGCGGCAATTGTAGAATTGAAAGCCGATACGAATTCAGGGATTATTTCAATGAGTGCTCAAAGCCACTGTGAGGAAGAAACCGATTATTTGTGCCTGGGGAAATCAAACTTCCCGGAATCAGATCCGCGCATTCGTTACATCAAAATGAAAGGACGAAAAGTCTATGAATACGCTATTAAGAATGTTCCGGTTGCAATGAAGGATTGTTTGGATAAAGCAGGAGTTCATGTTACGGAAATTCAGAAAATATTCATTCACCAGGCAAACGAAAAACTGGATGAAGCAATCATTCGGGAATTATTTAAACTATACAACATACTAGACGTTCCGAAAACGCTGATGCCCATGAATATTCATAAACTGGGGAACAGTTCGGTTGCCACAATTCCAACATTGTACAGTATGGTGAAAAACGGAGAAATGGAAGGTTACACGTTGAATGACGGTGATTTGATCCTGTTTGCTTCAGTTGGCGCCGGAATGAATATCAATGCGGTTTGCTATAGAGTGTAATTTATTATCATATAATCTAAGTAGGGGAAGGTCGTGACTTTCCCCTACTTGTTTTTATCGCGGTCTCTAATTGCGCCCACCTTTTTTCAAAAGCTCAATAATCTCATCTTTTTCCGATAAAAGACGTTCATACAGAATCTTGACATCTTTTATTGGAGTGTCGTTGTAGGCATTAAATTCACCGCCTGATTGATTAATGGAGTTGTTATTGAAAATCTTGTTTGAGTCAAATTCAAGTAAGAATGCGGGTTCTACCTCCAGCACCTGACAAATTTTGAATAGCATTCTGATTGTCGGTGAAACCTCTCCATTTTCAATTCTGCTAAACTGTTTCTGAGATATATCCAGGCGAATAGCGAATATTTCCTGAGTGTAATTTTTCATTTCCCGCAGATTCCGGATGTTTCTACCCAAATGTTGATCAGTAATCATTGAATTTTCCTCAAACTTAAAATTTAAATAATTTATTTTGACTAAATTAGTCAGAATTATTTATTTGGGTTTGGATTTGAATTGGTTTTTTTGAAAAAATTAAAACCAATTGTATGAAAAAAGTAAGCTTACTACTGCCGCTGCTTATTCTTGTCTTTGCAGCATGTCAAAAAGAAAGAATGCAGGAAGAAACCGTTAGGTATTCCAATTTTTACGTGAGATCTCCGAAAGACAGTACAAAATGGATAACAATCGAAGAGTACAATAGATTGTATCCGCCAAGTAAGATCAATAATGACAAAGGTTATGAGAAATGTTTCTGGGAAACGAGGGAACCAGGTACCTATAAAGAAGGACGAACTTGTTTGAATGAGAGAAAGTCAGGTTGTGATCAAAGAGCAGGATGTGATCCGTTGCCGTAATCAAACAATTACGTGATATTCAATTAATCAATAATAATGAATGAGCTTTTTTTTATTTCGAACATTGCTTTCAACAATATGAAGATAATGTTGTTTAGTTTTTTTATTCCCTTATTTGTTAGCTGTCAGGAACGTAAAGCTCCAGTGGATAAAGCGGAAGATATTAGCACTCAAAGAAGTGTTTATCTTCCGTCTTATCTAACCAATTACAATATGTCGGGGCAATTTGAAGAGAACGGAATAGGGGTAATCGATTTCTCAACAGGATATTTCCGTTATTACAGGTCCGATACTGGATTGGATAGTTTACTCCTTCCGGAAAATTACGACCAGTATCATAAAAATGTAGTTCCCAATCCGAACGGAACCTACTACTTCCTGGATGCGAAAAAAGGACTGTATCTGTTGAGTAAAGAAGGAGCAATATTGATTAGTGATTTGAACAATGAGGCTGAATTAAAAGTCAATCATCTTGCAATTCTTTGTGTTCTCAATATGTTCGTCTTTGCCACTTTTAAGGATGAGACACATTTGATCATTCCGCTTTCCTTGAACTACGATAATCTTGGGAAACATGCTCGCAGATTGAAGAAAACACCCATTCCACTTTTCTGTGAGTATGATTTAAATACGAAAAAAGTCCGGTTGTTGAATTGTTTAACTCCCAAAGAAGCTTTTAAAATGGATTATACTGGAAAAGAGCTTGATTATTTTGGTGCTGTAAATGGAGATACCTTGGTGATCTCATGCCCTTATAAATCAGAAGTCACGCTGTACAGTATTTCACAGAATAAAGAGATTGGTAAGGTAGATTGTCAAAGCATGTTTCAAGACGGCCCAATTAAGGAATTCGGCTATACAGGCAGCAAAAAAGAGTTCGATAAACTGGATCGTTATGAAACAGAAACACCTTTTTATAGCATTATGGTTTATAACAAAAAACGTCAGGAATATTACCGCGTTTTTTATCATAGTCTTCCAACCAAAAATGTGAATGGGGAATTTACCATTCAAGAGGACAAAGCATCTTCCATATTGGTGTTGGACAAAGATTTGAAGCTTAAGCGTGAAATTTTATATGAAAAAGACGCGTGGATTGTACCGGGAATTACCTGTACGAAAAGTGGATTTTTCGTGAACAGGTATAAATATGATGAAAACGGGAATCGATCGGTTATGGAAGTTCAGCTTTAGAATAGCTGTATGTATTATTCTTCTAATGTCTTTCAAATTCGTTAAGGAGGATTATAGCCAGCTTTTTTCAATAGTTGCCCTGAATCCGGTTTCATACGACGAAATCTATCTGATGCATTTTGATTTCTGTTCACCAATATCAATGTGCAATGATACAGCCGAAGTAGAAGCCTTTTTCACTAATCGAAAAAAGCGTGTGGCGCTAATTGTAGATACTTTATATAATAATCAGATTCCGGAGTATATAAAACTGAATCAATCTGATATCTACTATGTTGATCGCATTTGGCTGCAGCGGAGAGGATTCTATTCGGAATACCAACAAAAACTCATCATCTCCAAAAAAGGAAAGTTCAAAAAAAGAATCTTATTAAAATGAAACAAATTAGTTTAATGCTTGTCTTTTTTGTTCTGACATCCTGTTCTTTAAAAACGGGTGAGACAGAAAATTTTTCCGAATCCGACAACCTGAAAATAGAAAGCTATTTCGAAGAACTTCTGGATAAAAAAGTAACCGCAACAATTTATATTGTTCACCCGGAAGTTTGTGGAGCTTGTTCCAATGATTTCCTGTTAAGAATGGCGAAGAAAGATTTGGGATCAAAATTTTATTTGTTTGCAACAGGTGAATTCAAAAAAGAACATGAGGAAGCGGCAAACAAGATCAGGAACAAAATAAAGTTTGTTGAGAGTGAAAAACTCGGACGAATTGGTTTAAGCACTCAGTCTGCGCAAAAGGTAGAGCTTCAGGTTGGAAAAATTCGATCTATCAACATGATCAAAATATAAAGTTGTTTACATCAGAAGTAAAACCACATGTTAAGAATATGTAACTTTGATTTGTATACAACTTTCTCAATCATGAAGCTAATTACCCTTTGGTCCATCATCATCAAAATCATCGGAGTTATCTTTGCATTCTCTTTTATACAGTCGGCAATAATAATGCTGCAGTTTATTCTGAACGCAATAGGAATGGGTGGAATGCAAAGTGTGCTAACCACGTTGCTTTCAGTTTTGATTCAGGGATTGATTGCCTACATGTGTCTGTTCAGAACAACTGAGATCATCCGGATCTTTAAATTAGAAAGTACCATAGATGAAAAAGATCTGAATGTAAATCTGAATACATCAAATGTTCTGGTTTTGGCCATTGCTATTATCGGGATTTATTCTTTGAGTCAGAGCATTCCGGAGCTTTTCGGGATTTTATTGAATAAAGGAGGAACTTTTGGAATGCTGTTTATGATAGTTCTTAAAGTCTGTATTGGTCTTTTAATGATTTTGAAAGCGAAAGAAATTGAGCAGCGTATTAACAAGTACAGGACAAAATAACCGACACTTTCACTTTTAACCAATTGAATTCAGAAAATATTGGTTCACTGATTTTCAATGAACACTAAATTGTTCAAAAACAGCCACTTTTTTCAATTACCACTTGCATCTTAAGAATTTCTCGCTATCTTTGCACCCCTCAAAGTGTTTTCTTTGGGGTAAAAATATATTTATTAATTATCAAATTTGAGTACTGTATGCCAACTATACAACAGTTAGTGCGAAAGGGAAGGACTGCGGTAGTAAAGAAGTCAAAGTCAGCGGCTTTGGATTCTTGTCCGCAGCGCAAAGGAGTATGTGTACGTGTGTACACCACTACACCTAAGAAGCCGAACTCAGCTATGAGAAAAGTAGCGCGTGTTCGTCTTACCAACGGTAAAGAGGTGAATGCCTATATCGGAGGAGAAGGTCACAACTTACAAGAACACTCTTTGGTTCTTGTGCGTGGTGGAAGGGTTAAAGATTTACCAGGGGTTCGTTACCACATCGTTCGCGGTGCGGAAGATACTGCAGGTGTTGAAGGCCGTTCACAACGTCGTTCTAAGTATGGAACAAAACGTCCAAAAGCTAAGAAATAATAAAACTTTGAAGAGATGAGAAGAAGAAAAGCGAAGAAAATAGCCATACTCCCGGATCCAAAGTTTAACGAGGTTGTTGTGACTAAGTTTGTGAACAACTTAATGTATTCTGGTAAAAAGAATTTGGCGTTTAAGATTTTTTACGATGCTTTAGAGATCGTAGATAAAAAATTAGAAGATCAAGAAAGTTTGGATGTGTTCAAGAAAGCACTGGATAACGTAACTCCATCTGTGGAGGTTCGTTCCCGTCGTGTTGGTGGGGCAACTTTCCAAATTCCTACTCCTGTTCGTGAAGGACGTAAACAATCATTAGCTATGAAATGGTTAATTGGTTACGCTCGTAAACGTAACGAGAAATCTATGGCTGGTAAATTGGCCTCTGAAATTATTGCTGCTTCAAAAGAAGAAGGTGCTGCTTTCAAAAAGAAAGAAGATACTTTAAGAATGGCTGAAGCAAATAAAGCATTCTCACATTTTAGATTCTAAGAAATGGCAAGAGATCTTAAATACACAAGAAATATTGGTATCGCAGCTCACATTGATGCTGGGAAAACTACAACTACTGAGCGTATTCTTTACTATTCTGGTGTAAACCACAAGATTGGTGAGGTTCACGACGGTGGTGCTACAATGGACTGGATGGAGCAAGAGCAAGAACGTGGTATTACCATTACTTCTGCTGCTACAACAGTTAATTGGAAATATAGAGGAGATAATTACCACATCAATATCATTGATACTCCGGGACACGTTGACTTTACAGTTGAGGTGAATCGTTCGTTACGTGTATTGGATGGTTTGGTATTCTTGTTCTCGGCAGTTGATGGTGTTGAGCCTCAATCTGAAACAAACTGGCGTTTGGCAAACAACTACAATGTGCCGCGTATTGGTTTCGTTAACAAAATGGACCGTCAGGGAGCTGATTTCTTAAACGTGTGTGCACAGGTTAAAGAAATGTTGGGTAGCCATGCTTTACCATTGCAAATTAATATTGGTGACGAAGATAACTTCAGAGGAGTTGTTGACTTAATCAATTTTAAAGGAATTGAGTGGAATGAGCACGATATGGGTATGACTTTTCAAGAAGTTGAAATTCCTGCAGATATCGTTGACGAAGCAAGACGCTTAAGAAGTGAATTATTGGAAGCAGTTGCTGAATTTGATGAGACTTTGATGGAGAAATTCTTCGAAGATGAGAATTCGTTAACTGAGCGTGAGATTTTGAATGCATTACGTGCGGCTACAATCTCCGGAAAAGTAGTTCCGATGATGTGTGGTTCATCTTTCAAAAACAAAGGTGTTCAGGCAATGTTGGATATGGTAATGGAAATTCTTCCTTCTCCTTTGGATAACGGTTCTATTGTTGGAATCAACCCAAAAACAGACGAAGAAGAAGAGCGTTTACCATCTTACGATGCTCCATTTGCAGCTTTAGCATTTAAAATTGCAACGGATCCTTTCGTAGGTCGTTTGTGTTTCATTCGTGCTTACTCTGGTAAATTGCCGGCTGGTTCATACGTGTACAATACTCGTTCTAATAACAAAGAACGTATTTCTCGTATCTTCCAGATGCACGCGAACAAACAAAATCAAATTGATGAGTTAGGTGCTGGTGATATCGGTGCAGTTGTTGGATTTAAAGATATCCGTACAGGAGATACTTTATGTGAAGAAGGTCATCCAATCATTTTGGAATCAATGAACTTCCCTGATCCGGTAATTGGTATCGCAATTGAGCCTAAAACGCAAGCTGATGCTGACCGTTTATCTAACGGATTGAATAAATTGGCTGAAGAGGATCCTACTTTCCGTGTAAACACGGATGAGGAGTCTGGACAAACAATTATCTCAGGAATGGGTGAGCTTCACCTGGACATTATCGTTGACCGTTTACGTCGCGAGTTCAAGGTAGAAGTTAACCAGGGAGCTCCACAGGTAACATACCGTGAGGATATCACTATCGGAATCGATCACCGTGAGCAGTACAAGAAACAATCTGGTGGACGTGGTAAATTCGCGGACATTGCGGTTAAAATTTCTCCGCAAACAGATCCGGAAAAAACAGGATTGGAATTCATCAACTCTATTAAGGGTGGTAACATTCCACGTGAGTTTATCCCATCTGTTGAGAAAGGTTTCAAAGAATCTATGAAAAACGGAGTTTTAGCTGGTTTCCCTGTTGAAGCAATGAAAGTAGAATTGGTTGATGGTTCATTCCACGCGGTCGATTCAGATTCATTGTCGTTCGAAATGGCAGCTAAAATGGCTTACCGTCACGCATTGAAAAATTGTAAACCAATCTTGTTGGAACCAATCATGAAATTAGAAGTGATTTGTCCGGAAGAAAATATGGGTGATATCGTTGGTGACTTGAATCGTCGTAGAGGTATGATGAAGGGTATGGATGACAAAGCAGGAGGAAAAGTTGTTAAGGCTGATGTTCCTTTGTCTGAAATGTTTGGATACGTAACGCAATTGCGTACGTTGTCTTCAGGACGTGCAACATCTTCAATGGAATTCTCACATTACGCTGAGGCTCCGAAGAACGTAGCAGAAGAAGTTATTGCAAAAATTAATGGAAAAGTTTCCGCTTAATACAAACGAGTAATGAGCCAAAAGATTAGAATTAAATTAAAGTCGTACGACCATAACCTGGTTGACAAATCGGCAGAGAAGATTGTTAAAACAGTTAAGAGATCGGAAGAGCGTCGTGTAGGGAAAGAGTGTAGATCTCGGTGGTC
>CAMLIF010000046.1 GCA_946479985.1 uncultured Flavobacteriales bacterium | reverse complement strand
CTATTTTCCGTCGAAAGATTGGCAGGAAATTGATTCATTGAATGTAAAGTCGTTCGATTGTAACCTGTAATTGCTGCGTGTTTTAACGGATTGAAATTGAAGTCGGTGAATAGAGTGTCGCCTATTGAATAGATGGAATCTACCCCAATACTTTTTAGATCCTGATAATAGGTAATTATGCTATAATTTTCCTGGTATTTGGATCCCTTTAATTTCAGTTTTTTCAGGACCTGGTTTGAAAGCGAAACAATAATCAGGGAATCTTTCGTCTGACCATAGATCTTATTCTCTTCTGCAACAAACCAATGATTTTTCATTGGAACTGTTATGGGCCCGTAAATGGTTTCAGTGGCACTTGAATGTAAGTTTTCCATATCCTGTGTGCAACTCATTCCTACCACCTTTAGGTCTGCGTTTACAAATGCATTTGCATAATTGTAATCCGTTAAGTGTGATCTGAAAACAATGTTTCCTGCCGAATCCAAAACCATCCAGCCATCGCTTGAATGAAAATTGTAAAACCACGAAGGTTTGAAATCGGGATAGGTGCTTTTAGTATCGATAATCACATAATCGTAATCTTCTATACTATTGACGTCTTTTATTTTATGAACAGATTTCCTGGATAGAACGACCACGCTGCCATTTGCCCTGATTATTTCAATTTTAGATTTGTATTCAAGGAATACCAGGTTGTTTCCAAGAATTTTTACGCGCACATTGCGCTTTTTCACAAGTAACTTCCCATTCTGATCGTAGATTTTCATTTGCTTCGAGAAATGAAATCTATTCGTTTTTTGTTCTGGCCGGCTGTAGCAGATGAAGTTGAAATCACTGCCAAAGTGCGTTGCATCAATATAATCCCATTTCGGAGCAATGAGCCTTTTCCCGCTCGAACTGTTTATGCCTTTTTTTCGATCTTTTGTAATGGTGTCAGAGAAGCCCTTAAATGATACTGAGAACTCGTCACTGTAGAACCGGGAAGGACTGTAACTTCTTGCAAAATTTTGGTCAAAACGGTAGTTGATTCCGTCGTTGTGTGCTGTAATCCCGTTTTCAAAATGTTCCAGGGAAGGATATTCGAATTCTATAATGTGTTTTCCCGTTTCGTCGATCAAAGCTTCCTTATTTCCTTTCTGAACAATAAAATACATAGTTGAATCCTGTTTTTGTCCTGTGAGATAGAATCGGTCGCTGACATTGGTAAATAATTCGTTTTCATTTACTTTATTACCCAGGTGGTCAATAATAAGAATGCCTTTACGCATATTTATTGCCGAATACAATTTTCCGTCGGCAGATTTCCCAAGTGTTTGCCAGTCCGGTGTGAATCGGTTTCGCGGTACTATTCCAATTGTATCATTGTAATCGAATGTTGCAACAATTCCGTTGTGATTGATATAATAATGTAAATTCTGATCTGCAGTGTAGGCATTCTTTATGGCGTTTTCGTCCAGAACAACATGCCCTTTTTCATTTACCACTTCGTAACTTGTTTTGCTTTCATCTGTGAAACACTGATAGTAACCCATGTAGAAGTCAACCGGGGTGAACGGGAGAAAATGGTACCCTTCGTATGGGGCATATCCGCCATTAAAGGTTACATCGTAATATTTGAAGGGATTGATGAATTCACCTTTTAAGTTACACATTCCCTTTAGCGGCATTCCTTCTTTCTCAACAACAAACACCGCTGGCACGTACTTTCCGGAATATTCTATCGTTTTATACTCCATCGGTAAAATGATATTTCCCATGGTATCAACAACGCCCCATTTTCCTTTTTGCAGTACTTTCGCAACTTCTATATCGTAAAACGGAGCCACTGAATCGTACTCCGTGTTATTCAAAACTGCTCCGTCGTTCTTTGAAACAAAACACCACTTCTTGTTTTGTTTTTGATAAGGAAACCAGGCAGAAGTATAATTCTGTCCAAATGTGGTTGCTGTTGCAGCGAATGTAAGCGACAAAGCAATAAACAGATGTTTGGTAAGCAGAAGTTTCATTCAGGATGTTATTTGTTGGTGCCGGGAAAAATTCCCTTAAAGTTCTTGCGTTTGAAACGCGGAAATGAGTTCCTTTATTGTTAAGTTTAAATTGTCGTTTAAAGATAGAACATGAACAGCAAAAAATCATTATCTCCGGAAGAAAAAGAAGAGTTATTAAAAGTACTGAAAACGCGTTTCGAAAAGAACAGAACGCGCCATAACGGCCTGAATTGGGGGAAAGTACAAGCGAAGCTGGAAGCAAATCCGGAGAAATTGTGGTCGCTGAACGAAATGGAAGCAACAGATGGTGAACCCGATTTAATTGCCTATGATTCAAAATCTGATGAATACGTGTTCTTCGACTGTTCACCTGAAAGCCCGAAAGGCCGCCGAAGTGTTTGTTATGATCACGAAGCCCTGGAATCAAGAAAAGAACACAAACCAAAGGACAGCGCTTTAGGAATGGCTGCTGATATGGGAATTGAGATCTTAACCGAAATAGAATACCGCGATTTGCAGAAAATCGGGAAATTCGACTTGAAAACTTCGAGCTGGGTAAAAACTCCGAAAGAAGTACGCGAATTGGGTGGAGCAGTTTTCTGTGATCGTCGCTACAACGAGATCTGGCTATATCACAACGGTGCCGAATCATATTACGCAGCCCGCGGGTTCAGAGGATCTTTGAAATTTTAAAATCATGAACTTCTTCTCTCTCCTTTTCCATCTGGCCCGCAATGCGGCAGAGATGCCTGTTATTCCTTTCGATGACGGACCGGTCTATCGCGAAACAACTGATTTGTCGCAATTCATCGTTGAACCATGGAATGCATATTCGTCACTAACCTTTCTTATTCCGGCATTTTATTTTCTTTGGAAACTGCGCGGTAAGTATGTCGACAATGCGTTTCTAGTGTATTTCTGCATTCCCATGCTGATTCTGGGTGGATTAGGAAGTACATTCTTTCATGCATTTCGCTCTTCCGGCTGGCTGCTGGCAATGGATGTTTTGCCAATTGTAATGCTGGTTTTAGGAATCAGCGTCTGGATGTGGCTGAAAGTATTGCCGAAAAAATGGATGATCGCTCCCGTTATTCTGGCATTCATCAGTCTAACATATCTTTCCAGGCTTTTTTTAGCCGGTCAGGACCGCATTTCTGCCGGATATGTCGTTCGTGGTGCAATGCTGCTTATTCCGTGTTTCTGGTTTCTCCGGAAAACACACCTGAATCATGCGCGATTATTGTTTAGCGCAACTGTTTTCTTTGCGCTGGCACTGGGTTTTCGTTTTGCCGATGAGAAAGTTTACATTGCGTTTATGCCATGGGGAACTCACTGGCTTTGGCATGTTTCAACGGCTTTCGGAGCCTGGTTCCTGGGTGGATACCTGATTCGGAATACGGAAAAAAGAACGCAGTAGTTCTGTATTCTTTTTTCCCGTTAAGTTTTAACGGTTTTTGGGTGTACCAGCCGGTTGTTCTGCCTATCTTTAGAAAAAAGCGCTTATGGTAACTACGCAACCCAATCATTCAAAACGGATTTTCACACTGCTGGTGATCATTGTAATTATCGCGGTGATTTACTGTGCAAACTCTATTCTCTTCCCGCTCATCTTTGCCTTTATTATCGCAATTCTGGTTCGTCCAATTGATGCATTTCTGCAGAACAAATGGCGGTTCCCGAAAATTTTATCGGTGGGTATTACCACTTTGGCAGCTGTTCTGATATTTGCAGTACTGATCTTCTTACTAGGGATTCAATTGAAAACCTTTATGAAAGATTTGCCCCAAATGCAGGATCACCTGATGAAATCAATGGAACAAGTGAACGATTGGGTTCAGGATAAATTTGGAATGAGTAATAGTCAGCAGCAGAAATATGTAAAGGAAAACCTGATGAAAACAGAAATTGTTTCTGCTAAGTCGCTGGGGGCTTTCACAGGAGCTATTGCATATTTGATCCTGATTCCGATATACATTTTCCTCTTTTTATTTTACCGTACGCTGTTGGTTGAATTCTTAAAGAAACTCATGAAAACGGGTGAAACTGACAACCTGAAAGATGTAATGAACTCCATTAAGGTTATTATGAGAAGTTATATCATTGGTCTTTTGATTGAAATTGCAGTTGTAGCAACACTCACCTCCCTTGGTTTTTGGGTTTTCGGAATTCGCTACGCCATTTTCCTCGGATTAATGACAGCGCTCCTTAATTTGATCCCGTATGTTGGAATCCTGGTGGCAAACATCCTCTGCTGCCTGATCACGCTTTCGGGAACATCTGATTATCAAAGTATATTCTATGTACTGGGCGTAGTTGCAGGAGTTCAGTTAATTGATAATAACATTTTATTACCAAGAATTGTTGGTTCAAAAGTGCGTATAAATGCGCTTGCGTCGATTGTTTCGGTGATTGTTGGCGGCGTGCTGGCAGGAGTTCCGGGGATGTTCCTTGCAATTCCGGTTACGGCCATGCTGAAAATCATCTTTGATGCTATTCCTCAATTCGAACCGTATGGCTATTTACTTGGCGACGAAGCTCCGGTAACCGCGGGCTGGAGGAAAAAACCTAAAAAGAAATGAATCGAATAGTTGATCCGCTGGTAAATCAGTTCCTGGCAGGGAAATCTCAGCATACTTTAGATCTGTTTCATCATTTCATTGCCGAATTTGAAAGTGTCGGTGAGATTATGCTGCATCCGGCAAAAACAATGATTGGAATCGGGAATGGAAAGAAACGCGTGGTTTATGTCAACCAGCTGGGAAAGGACTTTCTTCATGCTGTATTCATCTTCAAAGAACCACATGAAGATAATTTCTGTTTCCAGAAGATCGCACAAGTCCCGGAAATGAAGCAGTTCAATCATCACTTCCGGATGCTGCAATTGGAAGATGTGAATGATGAAGTAAAGCGTTTTATGAAACTCGCCATGGAAGGCACGAATGATTAAATCCGTAACAGCAATCTACCTCTTGGATAGGATTTAAGAACCGATCTTCACGGTTTTAGAGTGAGTCGTCATCGTTTTAGAATCGATTGAAAAGTTTTTAGAATCGATCTTCACGAGTTTAGAGTGCGTCTTCATCGTTTTGGAACCGATCGGAAAGTTTTTAGAGTCGATCTTCACGAGTTTAGAGTGCTTCTTCATTGTTTTAGAATCGATTGAAAAGTTTTTAGGATCGATCTTTAACTTTTTAGGATGCGTCTTCAGAGTTTTAGAATCGATCTCCACGCGTTTAGAGTGTGTGTTCATCGTTTTAGAATGGACAGAAAAGTTTTTAGAGCCAATCTTCACGACTTTGCAACGCGTCGTCATCAGTCGCGAATCGAAGGTTTTTCTCCCGCTGACGGGCGCTGACGTGCCCAAATATTAGATGAGTTAATTAAGAACACAGATGATGAATCTTTCAGAGATGGATTTGCTGTTCAGCGTTCATCTGCGTTCATCAGCGGGAAATATTACTTCAAATCGAAAAGGGAATCTACACCTATCGTTCGTTCTACATTGAATCCTTCAGCGTACTTCACATTCATTCTCCGTCCGAATTCACTCATTCTTCCGCGCAGGAATTCAAAGAACTCTTCCCCGGAAATAGGTGTTTTCGGTTCCTTTGAAGTGGGGTCCCAAAATTGGGTTTTGTATGCTTTGATCGAATCAAATTTCTGTTCAGCAAATTCAGATACATCTACAACAAAATCGGGCTCAATCATTCTGTCCTGGATGTAATGATAAACATGTGTTGGGCGATGTGCTTCCTGAGCAGCACCTTCAAAAGTGGTATCAATCTTACGTAATCCAGCAAGGAAACAGGCTCTCGAAATTAAATGCGAAGCTCTTCCGTGGTCGGGGTGACGATCATCAATGGCATTTGCCAAAACAATAGCGGGTTTAAATCTCCTGATTTGAACCACAATCTTCAGCAGGTTTTCCTCTGTTTCTTCAAAAAATCCGTCGCGCATTTGGAGGTTTACACGCATTTCTGCACCCAGAATTCTGGCAGCGTCAGCAGCTTCTTTGTAACGTGTTTCAACTGTTCCGCGTGTCCCCATCTCGCCTTCAGTCAAATCAACCAAAGCGAACGTTTTGCCCATTGCCTTATGTTTCAGCAAAGTTCCTGCGGCAGATAATTCTATATCATCAGGATGTGCACCAATTGCTAAAATATCAACCATCATACAACTATCGTTTTCAAATTCAAAAAGTTAAATTGTAAACCCTTGAGAATTACTTTTCGACCCAATTTACAATTTCATCCGAGAATGGAGTGGTTCCGGGCGAAAAAGAGGCAACTACCTCCCCTGCTTCATTCACTGCAAACTTCTGGAAATTCCATTCAACTTCCTGTCCGTTAACAGCCGTAAGAAACTGGTAAAGCGGATGTTTGTTATCGCCTAATACTGTAATTTTTTCAGTTAAAGGAAAAGTAACACCGTATCGTTTGGTGCAAAATTCCCCGATTTGTTCAGCGGTTCCCGGTTCCTGTCCTCCGAAATCATTAGACGGAACACCGATCAGAACAAAGTTCTTGTCTTTGAACTCTTCGTACAAGCCTTGCATTTCAGCATATTGTGGAGTAAATCCACACTCAGAAGCCACGTTAACAAAAAGGATCTTTTTCCCAAGGTAATCCGACCAATTGATCGGGCTTCCTTCCAAACTGTTGATTTGAATATCCGCTAGTTTCATAATGAAGCTTTTAATTTCTTATTGTATGAACGGTTTCTCAACCCTGCAAAGACAGTTAAAAGAGCAAATGCAAGAATAGAATACCATACAAAGTTCGGTAAAGAAACCGATCCGTCACCCTGTGCATAAGAATGAAGTCCTACCAAAATGAAGTTCACACCGAAGAATGTAAACAAAATGGCAGCGTATCCCCACATGCTCATGGTTGTAAAGACAAATTTCCCGCTTAATCCCGGGATATAGCGTAAATGCAGAATGATTGCGTAAACAAGTACGGAAACCAAAGCCCAGGTTTCTTTCGGGTCCCAGCCCCAGTATCTTCCCCACGATTCATTTGCCCAGATTCCGCCTAAGAAGGTTCCGATCGTAAGCATGAATGTTCCGATTGTCATTGTTAACTCGGAAACGTATGTTAATTCGTTGATGTTTTTGGTTGTGCTCACGCTGTTTTTGGTATTTCGTGCAGCAAACAAAATGGTGTTGAAGATTCCTAAAATACACGCTAGTCCAAGGAAACCATAAGAGCTGGTAATGATTGCCACGTGAATCATTAGCCAATAACTTTGAAGTACCGGCTGCAGTGGTGTGATCTGAGGATCGAGCAAATTCATTTCTGTGACCAGAATCATGAAAGAAGAAAGAAGTGCTGTTCCAGCCAGAATTCCTGCGTTTCTGCGGGAGAAGATTAATCCTGTAAGCATGGTAACCCACGCAATGAAAACAACTGCTTCGTAACCGTTACTCCACGGAGCGTGTCCGGAAATGTACCAGCGCATGCCTACTCCTGTTCCGTGATAAAGGAAAATGATCACCAGGAGGAACACAAAGACTTTGCGGATTCTGGAAAAGCGTTTCAGTACTTTCTCAGAGTCGGTCATGAATACCTTGATGAAGAAAATGATCAATAAAACAATACCAAGCACCAAATACGAGTATTCCGAATTCTTAAAGATCTGCATTTTGTTGTAGGAAATCTCAGCTTTTACATGCGTTTCGGAAGGAAGAATGGAAGCAATGGAATTTCTGCGTTGTAAAGCTTTTAAGTCAAGCAATGCAGCCGAAGCTTCCGGATATTTAGACGGGAATAATTCGCATGAATCGATCTTGCTCAGGTATTTAATTGCCAGCATCGACCCGATGGAGTCGTTAGGTCTTATTTCGATCGGATTAAACCAGGTATTGTTTTTCTCTCCTTTCAACGGGATGATCTTGAGATACTGCAAAAAGGCAATTCCTGCAAATACCTGGAATTTTTCGCCCAGTTTGATCAGTTTTTTCTGGTACTCGTTCTGTTTTACTTCCGGAGTATTCAATGCAGTTTCGTATTCTTTAGACCATTTGAACTCGAAATCGTCTCCTGCAAGTTCTTTCATGGAAGCGTACTTGCCAAGTTTCAACTGTTCCTGCACCGCTGTCGGAACCTGGATGATCTTCTCTTCTACCCAATAGTCCTGGTACAAATGCATAGACAGGATTACTTGTACGGCATTGTGTCCTTTATAAGTGTTTCCTCTGTAAAGTTTTCGAAGTAACTGATCTGAAAGTGTATGAAATGGAATAATTCGCCCGCTGAAATCCTGCACCAGAAGTGAGGCCAGTTCATCTGAATGTTCCTCCGAAATAAAGCGAACTACAGGTTTTGAAGGTTTTTCAGGAACTACATTATGATTTGCGGTATGTTCATGCGAATGGTCGTGATCGTGGTCATGATCATGTGCTGCCGTGTCCTGTGCAAAACTTACAGAAGCCAAAAGCATCGGTAAAAGCAGCATCCCGGTTTTTAAGTTCGACTTATTTAGTTTTTCCAATAATTCCTTGAATCTGCCGCCGCGTGCGGTAATGCTCAGTATCATACCAATTGCCATTAATAAATATCCCAGGTAGGTTACGTTTGTTCCCCACCAATCGTAGTTTACACTCAATACAGTTCCTTTTTCATCTTCTGCGTCGTAAGACGATTGGAAAAAACGGTAACCGGCATAATCAACCACGTGGTTCATATACAAGTGTTTTTTGCGGTTTACATTGTTCTTCGCGTCTGCTATAACAATATCACTGGCAAAAGAAGCCGGCATATTGGATCCTGAATAGCGCTCCAATTGAAAATCAACACAGCCAACTGTAAAAGGAATTTCGCGGTAACGACGTCCGTATGCCAATGCGTAATTTAATCCGTTGAAGCTGAAAATCTTGTTTTGACCGATTTCATCCACTCCACCGGTAAGAGTAATTGTTTTCGATTTCGAACCGTCTTTGATCAGCAGGGTCAAATAGTCTGAACCACGCTTTTTTGATCCTGAAGGAAGTACTTCCTTGCGCATGTTTGGAAGTGCTTGTTTGAATACGAATTGCCGGCCTGCAAACTGGTATAAAGTACGCGGCTTCAAAACAGAAACGGTATTCGGTAAAATGCTTGTGTATAAAGAATCGGCTATTTGAGAACCGGGTTCACGCTGCGATTTCTGAAGCGACGACATGGCAATAGACTGCATTGGAAGTGTTGATTTGATTACCAGCGAATCGCCCTGCTTGAAAATGCTGATTCCTTCCACTTTTGCTTTTGAATAGCTCAGCACTACTCCGCCCAGGTCCATATCTTCTTCCGGCATCAGTTTTTTCGACTGCATACCGTCAACCACAATGTCCAAAGCAGTTAATTTCGACTTCGGATCATAAATCAATGAATCAATGTGTTTTGATTTAAAATCCACGTATTCAACCGTTACCGGATTTCTTCCCGGGAAAGCAGCTTCGAAGTTTACTTTGTTCGGGTAACCTTCGGCCATGAATTTCTTTACAGAATCGCGATACTGCAATTTTCCATTGTTCACATTGATATAAACATACGGTTCGGCAGCAAGGATTTGATTAGTAGATTCGCCTTCACGAATATGCATCATTCCTTCAAAACCTGCATAACGTGTAAGTGCCGCACCAAGAATAATGATCAGGAAAGATATGTGGAAAGCAAAGACAGCCACTTTCTCTCTGCGCCACATTTTGTAGCGCATAATGTTAGCAACCAGGTTGATTGATAAGAACACCAGGAGTAATTCAAACCAAAGGGCATTGTAAATCCACACTTTGGCGGCCTGAGTATTCTCGCTCGATTCAATAAAAGTTGCCTTTGCGATCGCAACAAAGAAAATGATCATTCCTGCTGCCATTCCTCGCATCGAGAAGAGTGCGTTTGCTAATTTTTCCATCTAAAACCGGATTCAAATTTCCGTTTGCAAAAATAGTTAAACAGTCTAGTTAAGCCATGGAAAAAGGCAACTTATTCGGTGAGTTGTGGAATAGATTGATCCTTTGATTCCAACATGCTGCTGTGGAAGAGATAATTCCGGTTAAAAAGCCCAGTTTATCTTCTGTAATCTTTCATTTACAGTTCCTCTGAATTGCTTTTTAATTTGCAGATCATTTTTTATTTTTGTTGAGTACTGCATTAAACGATAAAATCAGACTCTCATTTTCAAATTTTGCTTCATTATAGCCAATGATATAATACTCAAAGTTAATTCCATCTTTTGAGGGAAATAAAAACTTCTCCAAAATAGAATCTCTCCATAGGGTTGACAATTTAAGGTAAGAATCAACTAGTTCGGGTTGTTCAACGAATGTTTTTTTTGTGGTAGGAAAAGGTTCCTCTTTGTTTTCTTCAAAATAGTCAAATTCCAGATCCAAATATTCAATTAGAATTTGTTCATATTCTTTCCAAACGAATAAGCTTAAATTCAGAATATCTTCTTTGTTCAAAATAATGTCAATAATACAATCAGAGGTACCAGCTCTATTCGCGATGAATGGGTCGTAAACAGCTAAAAGTTGCTGATTATATTGTAGTTGTATTGTGTTCATTTTTCAATACTATATTTAAGGTTTACCTAAAATTATTGTTCCACTTTGATCAATACTAATATATCCGGAAGGCCCAAATGGATTTCCCCCATTTGCATCTAAAGGTGAGCGTACTCCAGTTCTCATAAAAAAATCTTCTGGTGATTTTATAGTGGGAATAGTGTTTGTGGATTTTCCGGTAAAAATAATTCTGTCTTTGATAGCACCCGGCCCCGTATATTGAGATTCTCCATAAAAAGCTTTGTTATACTCATTGCTAAAATTATGAACCTGCGATTGAGTAACTCCATCAAAACCTACTTCCAGATCACTTGCAGCATTCGAGTTTCCTCTAACCCTGCTTCCGCCGATTACAATTCTATTTGGCTTATACTTTTGAAGCAAATCTAATAACTTATTCGCCTGGTTGACTGTTAATCCTTCTATATTACTTACCATGACCTCTACCTGTTGTTCTCTCGTAAGCCCTGAAAATATCGTTTGTCTCGAAACAATAGAACCTCCCGTGCCGAGTTGAATAGCTTTTGTGGAGGTAGTACTGCCAGCCGGGAGATTTTTCCACTGAGCATTCTTGAATGTCTGCATCATAGCATACCATGAATCCCAGCTTTCGGTTGCCAGTATGTCTTCCGCCAGTTCTCGCGAAACCGAAAATTCAGTTTTTAACTTTTGAATTTGAATTTCATAATCAGCAATCAGATCTTCGAGTTTTTTAATTCCGAATCTTCCGAATGACTCCAGCTTCGCTGCTAATTCAGGATTAATAGTACGCAAGTGTTCCAGATCCTTTACTTTCCATTTTTTAAAATTCAGTTTGAGTTCCTTGACAGCTAAACGATAGGCAACTATGTTCCTTCCTACTCCGTATAGTAAACTCATACCTTGTCCGATAATAACATATTTGACGGCTGTTTGATAGGATTCAATAAAATCCCTGCCTTCAGGTGTTTTATTTAGTTCTTCCTGTTCGGCCAGAATATAAATTCCACCGCCTGCAACTACAAGATCCACAGTAGCCCATAATGCGGCTCCAAGTGACGAAGTTGTACCGAGTGTGAAAACAGATGCGATAATAATTCCCACCTGTATTCCGTATGCTATACTCTGATTGGAATAGTTTTCAAGAAGATACAATAAACTGTATCCAGGAATGCAACCGTATTCTTCTACATCATCATGCCCTAAAAAATTAACTTTATAAAGTTTGAACGGATCGATTTCAATATACATCCAGTCCCCGGACCCTTGTTTGTTGCCACTATACATAAAAGTAAAAGTTCCATCATTATTGACTTCAGTAAAAATATCATCAACCTGAAGATTACATTCGCCAATATACTTCACGGCAGAATTTGGGAACACGAAAATCCCTCTGTATGCAAGTTCATCAAGAACAGTACAGCCAATCGGGTAACTTGGCAATGACTCAAGATAATTTTTCTCTTTATTAACCAGAGCCTGTTCCATTTCAGTGTACTCATCTATACCAATATACTTTTGGTATAGCGTGGAAAATGCAGCGAAAAGCCTACCTCTATAGTCTTCGTTATCAATATGATCATTCAGGTTATCCAGTAAGCCTGTATCATCATTTTTTATCAGTTCCATAAATTCATGAGCCTGCTTGTCCGGTGTGGTTTCAAGGATCCTGATTAAAGTAAGTTCATCACTCCCCTCTCCTCCCATTACTGAATAACCGTCAGCAACATTCTTCAGTATTTTATATCTGTCATCAGCACAAATAAAATAGGTTAATTCCTGATCTGATAATTCTGCTGCGTAAGAATCAATATCATAATCGTCTTCATCTGCGTTTAATTCCTTCAATAAGTCCTGAACTGCTTTTGGTTTTTTATCGAGGTCATAATCACAGTTAACACATTTTTCAGGGGATACTTCTTTTACGGCAAACATCGTATATTCGTCGTCCAGCAGTTTTATTTCAGTTATAATATCCTGGGAAAGTAGTTTAGGGGTGTAGTTACCATAACGGAAAGCTAGTTTACAATCGTCATATTCAACACCTATAACTACATTGGAAGCACTTACTAAACTGGTGTATTCATATTTCTCATTAGCTGTTTTTCCATCAACATAAAAACCATCAAATTTATCATTTGTATAATGAGCAACCCAACTTTTTTGATTCAACCAGAAAGCGGTAATGTAACCGATTGAATTCTGTGAATCATCAGAAGAATAGCCTTGACCTTCAACCTTCACATATTGAGAAAAACTCACAAAAGTACTCTTGTCAAGTTGAATGATTTTTCCGCTTGGAGTTACATAATTTATTAAATCATTTGCGATGAATTCTTCATCCAGAATACCTTCAATCTTGTGGCTTTTGACTAATACGTATTCAGACTTAAATAATCCGCCTTCTTCATCGTCTCCCCCTGTCCAGCTAACAAATGCCGGATCCTGAATGAAATTCCACTGGTGTAAGTATAACGCTTCAGGAATGGAAGGTTCAGAATAATCCATGATGTTTTGAGTCGAACCCATACTGTTCTCTCCAAGCTCTTCTTCATCAAATAAATGTCGTAAATGGAATGCGCCATGGCCTAATTCATGTGCAACTGTTTCAACTTCATAGCTTGAATTGGGACCTTCAGGAATGAATATAAATCCTATATTTCTTGCCCTTGGCATATAGCCTTTCATATTGCTGTTTGAGTTTGTCAACCCCAAAACAAGGTAGAACGCTTCATCATTGTAGTTTTCAAGGTCCATGATATCACCAACATAATCTCGCAAACCTGAGGGATAGTTGGATAACAAACCACTTGATTCATTTTGTATTATTAACGGATAATCATTCGGAAACACAGAAGGATCACTACTGACTTCAAAAGCAACTCCCGCAGGTTTGTAGATTTTGTCGAGGTAGCTTTGAATGTTGGTTACATCTGTATTGCTGATTACATGGCCATTGGCGCCTAGTAAAACAACTTTCGGCTGTTGCTCTTCTACTACATTTACCATGAAGAAGCCAACGGTATAGTTTATACTGTCAACCTGACTTTTATACTTTACAATAATTTCCATCGGATCGCTAGGAACCAGGTTCTCAGGCAAGTTAAATCGTACGCTGTCGTTGGAATAAGTGAATTGCAGTACACTATGCGTTTTCAGAACTTCTATCTTGAGATTCTCTTTTTTGAACTGCGGATCGTGCAGACTGATACTCATGACAACAGGTTCAGTTCCTCCGCCTGTTACGAATATCTTAGATGGTGCATACCACTGTTGACCGGTAAACTGATCGTCGGCTACAGCGTAGCTTGACTCCAATTCATTGTATTGTTTGTAGTCAATATCGTATTTTGAACCAGCGGTATTGTGAAGATTGATAGATAAAGGTTTTGTATTGATCGTTGTTGTTTCGTTCTGTGGAGTTTGCCCACATTCTCCGGGATTTGCAGCTAAAACTTGCTGGATGTAATCCAAAGTCTCATCAATAGTGCTTTCAAAACGTTGATTGTTGTTCAAATCCAGATTGCTGTCACTGAAATTATGATTCAGATAATAGAGGATGCTGTCTTTTTCAGGCTGTTTAAACTTACATCCCAAATTGTCGGTGTGCCAGAAAGTAAATGGTGCGGTTGGTGTATCCGGATTGAAGTAAAAGCGCACTCCTCCGTCGGTGGACATAAGTAAACGCAACAGTTTCTGCAGCCCTTTCTCGAAACCGGAAGAAGCGTTGTTTTGCGAACTTGATAGATCAGGTAATGCAACGAATCCTATATTGGTGGTTTCCTTAAACTCCTGACAACGCAAATAAACTGTAGGATTCAGGTATATCTTCTTTACGAAGGTTAAGAAGTAATCGCCGCTTGAAGTAGTGTCGGTTTAGGCGGAAGCGGAACCAAGGATTATTGTAGTGAGAACAAGCAGAAGTGGTTTCATGGAACTAGTTGTCAGTATGGGAAAAGAATCATTTATTTCAAAATTTCTTTGTTCTCTACAATAATCTTTGTTATGGTATTTGACAGAACATCCTGTAAATTATAAATGTTGCTCCCAGAATTATCAATTTCTAATATGAAATCATATGGGTAACTTCCCACAAGAACATATTGTTCATCAAAAAACACATTGTCTTTAATTGCACACAATTCTTCAATAGTACTGCCTATCCCTATTGTGTCAAATTTTCCTTTATACCGATTTAGGAACTCAATTCTATAAACCTGTTGTTTCAGAATATCCAATGTCAGTCGAATAGTTTCTTCTAATTTTATGTTATAAAACAAGCAAAAACCGTCATTTTTCTGTTCACCTGAAACAGCAAAGTGATCCCATAACAATGAATTTAATTCATCTAACGGCATTCCGATATAAATCAGTTCGTTTCCAGATAGTTGTTTTATCGGAAGGCTAAATAATCTGGTTTTAAATTCTAAGGTTTCCATATTGTTCCTGTTGGGCCGTCTACTAATCTAAAAGTTTCATTTTGGATAGCATTTTGGTACTCCGTTGCCGGATATGTTTGTTTATCTATTACTCTGATTCGTCTTCCAAATTCGGGGCCTTCTAATTTATAATAGTACGGTTTATTGAACGTCTGACCGCCGCTGTGAATTCCGCCACCATAATTAAAAACAATTTCACTTCTACCGGCAGTTGATTCTTTAAAGTACATTACCGCATCCGAAGTTCCATTATAACTTCCCTTAGTCCACCCTCCCTGAATTAGCAATGATTCCAAGTCAGTATCCAAATATCCGAAAATAGCGTGTGGATTTGCTGCCAAATCAGAAATCGAATTTACTTTGTTTACTCTTATGTTCCTTACAATATTACCTGTATTGTCAGTCCACACAAAAACGTTTCCTAAATTATATCTTTTTTGAGTGCTGATTATGATACTTTCTCCGGTTGTTAGAACACTGTTAATTGAATTTGGAGTAATACCCAATCCTCCTAAACCTGATGGAACCATACTTTCAACAGCGGCTCTTGTAAAAAAACGAGTGCCGACAACTGCGAATTCCTCTCCGTTCAATAATATTTTCGGATATTGAGACCAGAGAAGCCAGGCATCATTTGCAACCGAAACATACGTGTTTTCAAGGTTTACTCCTTTTTGAACAGATGTAATAATCCGTTTAGTGAAGTTCTGTGAACTTACACTCATAGAGGAAAAATTGGTAGGCAATTTAGTATTCTTAACAGCGCGTCTTATAGCTATTGCTATAACGAAACTTCTACCTTGTTTCAGTGCATACGTCCCTAACTTATATACGGCTGTTACCCCTAAAGCCAGATCGGAAACCATTTTGATATTATCCCAGGTTTTGTAATAATCTGAGTAATATTCCTGTGCAGTCCCCAGTTTGTTTCGTTCAGCCTGGATACCAGCATCAATTGTTGCCATAACTCCTGCAAAAACCACAAGCGAATTCCCAAGAGTTATAGGGGCTGTAACGATAGCTATTACCGCTGCTCCAATTTCAATAACATTAAAGACAAGCCTGAAATTCCTGCTGAAATTCTCATTACGAATTGATTCTTGTAAAAAGAAAGCTGTTATAACCGGTAATTGAAGTACGGTGCCCTTAGGGAGGTCCAACGCTCCGTAATTATCACCTATTATCACATCTATCAGATCATAAGGCTGTAATGTGTAATCCAGGTTTACAGAGTAAACTTCAATATCAGGATAAGTAGTTCCGGGCGTGCAAAAAATAGGACCAACTAATACCTCAGAAACTGTGAAATTCTGGATAACACTAAACGTTCCGGTTGCCTGATCCCATACTATCGGATATTTTGTTTGATTGGCTTTTGTTTTCAATTCATAACCACCAACAGAACCATAGTAAGAGCTTCCAAAATCAATGTGTGGCATGTCTACCGTTACATTTGGCAAAGCCCCAAGCACCAATGGAATTTCAACAACAGGAAAATTAAAAGTGTAAGGTTTTTCAGGGAAACTCAAAATTGACGGAGGAACTAAGCCGTTTGAATTACCTACTGTTATTGTTGAATAAGGGGTGGTGGAAAATTCGAAATAATTACCTGATTGCGGATACGATGCCTTATTTACAACAACATGTCTGGTAATACATTCCATTGCAGACAGTCCGTCTTTTACATCGGCGGCATCATTCCAATCCGTCCATTCATCAATTTGCACAATTACTGCGTTTAATCTGGCGGAATTATTCTCCTTGAAAAAAGAGAGTAATTTGGTTCCGTCATCATCAACGCATGACCGAATGAGCATGGCTAAAATGGATTTGTTGTTTACATTCCAGCTTGCATCATCATAAACAATCTTGTTCAGAACTTTACTTCTCGTTTCCCATGGAATCCCATACATATCACACACTTCGGTATGAGAAATATATTCACTGAATTCGCCCGCGGTTTTGCCTTCAAGGACCATTTGTTCTAAAGTGGAAGTAACATTGCTGCTTTCACTAAAAGCCTGGTTTATCATGGTGTAAACCGTTCTATATCTGATTTCCTGAATTTTTCCCCTTTGCGTTTCACAATAAGATGTTGTGCAGGAAACAGTCAGGTTCTCTAAAATCGACAAGTCGATCTTGCTGTCGTCATAACTTTCAGATTGAATGCAATGAGCAATAGCAGTTAATTCACTCTTGCGAATGCTTTTTATTGTCAGGTATCTTAAAATATCTTCGTTACTGTAAGTAGTTTTGTATGGGAATAAATGATTGATTTTAAAATCCCTGAACGCTATTTCTACCGGGGGCTGTTGAATACCTTGTAAATTAAGTTCGCTCCCGCGGTAAAATTTGAATGGAATACTGTCAGAGCTGAATGTAACTGAACCTCCCTGAACGATATACGGGTTAAGACTGTTTAGCCCTGTCCGCGCATAAGTCATAAAATCGGTAGGACTCAGAGAAAAAAACGAATTCAGATTATTTTTGAAAATTACCAGTGATTGCTCTGTGTCAATTCCTCTAGGGTTTTCATTTGAAGCAACATTTGAATTTGATGGTGCCTGAAAGAAAACAGGAATCAGTTCTTTAGTAGTCTGATTTACATCAATAAAACAGGTTATGGCGCAATGAATGGAATCATACAGAGAAAGATCTTCCTGGTATTTAACGTTGTTGTTGTCATAAAAATACCCGTCACCCGTATTGCGGAAGGTATTCCCATCACCATCAGTGAAAATCAGCAATGCTCCAACAGGTGCAACGTAATCTGATTGAAAACCAGTTTCCGAATAAATATATCTGTCCATTGTTGAAAATGAAACAGATTGAATAGTTGCCGGTAATGAAATGTATTTCCCGTTGTTCTTTATGAAATGGAACCTGTTATTCACTTTAAAAGGCTCCAGCATCGCAATGTTGCAAGTGGTTATTGCCGCTTCTTCATCGTCACCGTCTGTCCAGGTAACAAATGCAGGATCCTGGATGAAATTCCATTGATGCAGATATAGGTCCCGTGGAGACGAAACATAGTCCATGATATTGCTGGTAGTTCCCTGGCTGGCTGCTCCAAGTTCTTCATCGGAGAAAATATGACGGAAATGAAACACTCCATGACCAATTTCGTGTGCGATTACCTTTGGTTTACTGCCTGCATTACTGAAAATAAAGCCAACATTCCGGGCTCGCGGCATATAACCTTGAAGTTCTGTGGAAGAAAGGCCAATAACCAGATAATAGTTGTCAGGATCATAATCATCAAAATACTTCACATCTGCAACGTAATCCTGAAGGTCAAAAGGATAGTTTGAAAGTAAACCACTGTTTTCCATTTCAATGGAAGTAGGATATTCATCCGGGAATACAATGGAATTTTCAATAGTTACGTTAAAATCGACTCCTGCTCTCCCATAGATTTTGTCCAATTCCTGCTGCACGGAATCTTTAAGATTTGTACTTATTACAAAATCATTTGCCGGAATTAATACCAGGTTATGAGTTTTGCGTTCCATTGTATGGACCATGAAAAATCCTACTGTATACATGGCACTATCAACTGTGCTTTTGTACTTCACCAGTATTTCAACAGGATCACTGAGTGGTAAGGTTTTGGGAATATTAAAAAATATACTATCCGCAGTACTGCTTGGATCTATTGCTAAAACTGCGTGTGTTTTTAGTATTTCAATCCGGATATTCTGTTTCCTGAAATTGCTTTCATTGGAATGTATGGCAAGCGCAACAGGTTCGTCTGTTTCATTTGGGACTAATAATTTGGAGGGGGCATACCATTCCTGTTGCGTGTGTTCGTCAAATGCTCTCGCATAGAAGGATTCTAATTTTTCATATTGTTTGCCGTCAATGTCATACTGCGAATTACTGCGATTGTGCAGACTAACGGAAAGCGGTTTTGTATTAATCGTTGTTGTTTCATTCTGTGGCTGTTCACCACATTCTGCCGGATTTGCAGCCAGAACCCGCTGTATATAATCCAAAGTCTCATCAATAGTACTTTCAAAACGTTGATTGTTGTTCAAATCCAGATTGCTGTCACTGAAATTATGATTCAGATAATAGAGGATGCTGTCTTTTTCAGGCTGTTTAAACTTACATCCCAAATTGTCGGTGTGCCAGAAAGTAAATGGTGCGGTTGGTGTATCCGGATTGAAGTAAAAGCGCACTCCTCCGTCGGTGGACATAAGTAAACGCAACAGTTTCTGCAGCCCTTTCTCGAAACCGGAAGAAGCGTTGTTTTGCGAACTTGATAGATCAGGTAATGCAACGAATCCTATATTGGTGGTTTCCTTAAACTCCTGACAACGCAAATAAACTGTAGGATTCAGGTATATCTTCTTTACGAAGGTTAAGAAGTAATCGCCGCTTGAAGTTGTGTCGGTTTGGGCGTTTGTGTAACCAATTGTTGCAAGACAAAGAAGAAGTAAAAACTGTTTCATAATTCCTTTCATAGCTTTTAGTAGATAGAAGTGTTGATCTGAAAATCCTGTAAATGTATTCCGATCCATTTTTGAGCTTTCAGTAATTCTTCTGTCGGATTTCCTTCAATCTCCCCAATACGGTTGATCTTTACAGGAAAATCTTTCACATGAGGTGCAATTGCTTCAATGATCCGGTAAGCACATGGTATTTTGGTAGCATCATCGTTGTTGGCGCTGCTGCAATTCTTTTCATCGTTTAGTATTTCTTTCAGCAGACGCTTGTAGATTTCCTGGTCCTTAGTATAAATGGCATTCTGAAGATTATTGATAACGAATTCGTCTTCTATGGTCAATGTCTCTAATTTGGTGAGGTATTCTGTTTTTGCTTCAGAATCTCCTAAGCGAATCAAAGCCAGGTTCATGTAAAATTGCTGGTCTTTTTTCAAAGGATACAGCAATGTCATCGACTGCAGATAATCGATATCGGAATGCTCGCCGACAAATCCTAAAAGCAGCATAGCTTCTTTGCGCTCAACTTTCGGGAGTGCCAGGTAATCACGAATTAAACTGATCTGTGATTCTTTAAAGCAATCTTCGGAATACTTGATCAATTGCCCGAAAACCGGCTTCGATTCTTCCAAAGGAAGTTTTTCCAACGCTGTAAAAAGTGCATCAACCTGGGCTGCGCGTTCGGGCAAACCTTTGTGCTTCTTTTCCAATTGCTTGATCAGCTGAAAACCAATAACCCGGTTCTTTTGTGTAGAATCAGCGAAGTATTTACCAATAGACCTCCCTACTTCCGCCTGATTGACTTCTGCCAAAACACTGGTCAATAATTCGGTATTTTTCAAGTCACTTTGCAACAGCTGGAAAACAGTAGTCTCAATAGTCAGTTTTGCCGGCTTTGTTTGACTGAAAAGCGATCCGGAACTCGTTAAGAGAATCCCGAAAATCAAAAAAATGCGCATTGTTTTTAGATATAAAATCATTTTTCCTGAACTAAGAACTACGAGTTGTCGGCTCTGCTGCCTAAGTCGTAATCCACATTAATACTTAATCCACAGCTGATACCAACTATTGTTACTTCACCTGCCAAACCTCCTTTAAGTGTTCCTTCAGGTGCAGCTTTGTAATGTCCGTAACCTGAGAGGGATATTCCGGCTATTGTGAAATGGTGAACATCACCGTCGGAACTGTATTTATAATCAATTCCAATGTCTGCGCCCATGCTCAGGTACACGTAAGCTTCATTCAAACGGAAATCAGGCTGAAACTGGAGATCTACGTAAGCATCGAGATAAACCCAGAATTCCGCCGAACCACGCGCGTAAACAACACCAAAGTCAATCCACGGCGATTTAGCCTTGATATCGATATTCAATGTGAGACCGGCTTTCAAACCTTCGTTCTGCGCTTCAATGAATGTGGTAATGGCCAGCCAGTCTTTACACAATAATTTAGCATAGATAGGCTGTTGCTGAGTTCCGGCACTGATTGCCCAGGTGTTGTTCAGACCATCGAAGTTGAACCTGATTGTTCCGCCGGCACAGAGTAAAGGCTGAGTATGGAAAACTACATCGATCTGACCTTTAAATGTTTTGATATTGCTGTAATACCCCATTATTCCGGTTGCAGTGGCGAGTGGATTGGAATAACTTCCCTGACTTCCGCTTCGATGCGCCACATCTGCCAATGTGTACATTTCCATTGCCCAGTCTTCATTGTTAATGATAACCTCGAGCTGCATTTCCAGTCTGAGTAATTTCCCGTGTGACGCAAGATCGGTAAAGGTAAACCCTACTCCCAGCCCCAGCTTATTGTCTCTGCAGGGCAAAGGAAATGCGGTTGGACTGGACTTTTGCATGTGGTGATAGGCAAATCCTTCTATGCCGTTTAGTTCAAGCGGAATCGGGCTCAAAGGGATTTGCAGTCCGCTGACTTCTAGGCTTGCAAACCAGTAGCTGTAAAGACTTGTGTCGACCGGGATGTTTCCGCTTGGCGGATTAGCTGTTATTGCTGTTGTTGAGAATGTTGTTTTTCCGGTAATGAAAAGTGCAGCAACCGCAACGCCTTTTAATTTAGCCGGTTTTTTGAAAGCAACAGCCACAGATGCACGCCAGTGATCACCGTATTGCGGATCGTCTTCTGTATGTTTCAATTGCCCGCGAATGTCGCAGGCAGAAGTTTTGATTTCGATATTTGTAGGGTCGAACTGAACAATTCCGGTTAAGTCTCCGCTTGCAATTTTTTCATTCAGATTGGAGAAATCGAAGCTGACATTCGACATGATACCATCCAGGATTCCGGATTCAAAGTTGTCGAATACCTGGTTCAGTCCTGCTAGTAACAAGGTAGAAACTCCCTCCTGTGCGGCGTGATCTAAAATACGCTGACGAACTTCGTTCCAATCCATGTTTTGATAAGCATCGGTCACTAAACTTCTACCCGTTTTCAAAATATTGTCAATGCTTCCGCTTCTCTTGAAGGTTTCAACCAACGTGTCCTTCATATCGTTGAACAGCGTTCCGGCATCTCCGATTATATTGCTCAGATTGATGTCGGCATGAACTCCATCCATAATGAAGGCTTCACCCACATATTTAATCTGATCTGAAATGAAAGATGTGATTTGATCAGTAAGCGCGCCCTGGATAAAGCTTGTTACCGGAAGTGTGATGTTGGTGTCGATAGAACCATAAATATTCAGAACGATCTCGTTTCTGATTTCCAGTTTTACGTTTTGAATAATGGATTTCACCAGATTCTGAACAACGGTATCTTCAATAACTCCAAGTGTGCTTTCTTCTATTTCATCAAAAACGGTGTTTAAAACGGTGTCAATTGCGTTACCGATCGGGTTTTTTACATAAGTCTGCATCACGGTTGTAATCTTCCCGTTTACAGCATTGGTTGCATTTTGAATAGGTGTATTGACTTTCTGAATCATTCCGTCCAGAACATCTTTCAGCAAATCCTGGATGTATGCTTTCGGATTTTCAGAAGTCAGCGCTTTGTAGGCATCTCCTTCAATAATTTCACGACCAACAGTTACGTAATCCTGTGCTTTGTATTGTTTTGATTCGTCGATAAATGGAATGAAAATCTCAACCAGGTCAAGAATTTCTCCTAATTTGATATATGAATCTTCTGGCAGAATGTTGTTGTCGGTTTCTGAACCTGTAAGGTTTACACCCAAACTATCTGCAAAACTCCCCAAACTTTGATTCAGGTTGTTGTAATTGGCCTGGGTAGTTGCGGATGCTGACGTATCTGTTCCGGAGCCTGTTTGAGGCATTCCTTCAAGAATATTGTCTGTCAGGCTTCCGTTAAACTGCCCTTCCAAAAGCGGATTGATATAAATGGAATATGCGTTTACAACCGGCGCACCAGAAGGTCCTGAAATGTTTTCTGCCATATTCATTTTAGCAGACAATCCGAAGGCGTATGCGTTCTGGTCGCGGCCACAGCCAACGTAGTCAACAACCATGTTATAGTCACCGCTTTTCGCGATCATTTGAGTATTTAAAGAAGCTGCTCCGTTTGGAATCTCAAACCCGATATTTCCGTTCCCCCAAATAGTCAGGTTTTGAATGTTGCCAAGACTTACCTGGAATTCAGGCCACGCGGCATCAAGATCAAGCTCAATTCGCTCTTTGTTTTTAAAGACGGCGCGGGTAATGTGCATTTCCACTTTTTCAGGATCTGCACCTTCTGTGTTATGAATAAAATCTCTGTCAACCAATGATTCATCCATATTCCCGATCTGGAATCCGTAGCTGTTTAATGGAACGGTATAAGGAAAAATCTCAGCAACGTCAACGAACGGAATATGAATGCCGCCCACCAGTTCTCCATCAATAAATTCGTTTTCTGTTATGTTGATTGATAATTCTGTTTGGGTTGAAGGGAATGTGTTGAAGTAAAGAATCTCGGCGGTTTGGAACGGAATCTTTGTAATGAAATTCAACCCTGTATAATCAACATAAGCAGTTGTGGAATCTGAGATCATATTCACCAGGTTAACTTCCAGTTCTTCGGTTGCTGATAATTGACCTGATTCTTCTCCGTGTTCCGGAATCATTACATCAAGCGACTTAAAATAAACACCTTTCCAGGTACTGTCTGCCGTGAAATCACCGGGTGATTGCAATTCCGATAAGTCAACCACATAATTCTTGCCTCTTAGTCCAAAATCAGAGCTGCCAAGGAAGTCGATGCGCTCAGGAGCCGAACTTTGCCCGTTTTCCTCCATATACAACAAGGCTTGCTGGTTTGTGAACGGCATCAGTAATGTTGAACCATCGAGGTCTTTTACTTTTGTAGGGAGCTGTGCAAATCCATCGAGGCTTACCGTATATTTGCTTTCATAAACAAGCAGTTCCGTTGAAGGATTGAACTGCATCTGGAAACCGTATGGCTCCAGTAGGTTTACAATTTCCAGTTCATCCATTAATACCGGGTTGGCGCTGGCCAATAAGTATGTGCCGTCCGCTAATCCCAGGTAATTGTATTTCGATTCGAAAACCGGGGGATAGCTGCTGTTTGCAATTAAAGGCAGCTGCCATCTCATTTTTCCGCCTAAACGAAGCAGGTTTGTCGTTATCCAGATGCTGTCGGGTTGAAAAGCGATGTCTCCGTTGGTAGGATGATTATTTGGTGTGAGTGTGTAAGGCGTGAAATTGATTTCATCTTTAATTTCTCCTGATGCCATTACCCAAAGGTTATTTCCTGCCGACTGAAGAAAAATATTGCTGAAACCGAATTCTGCGTAATCATTTAGTCCGGATTTGAGTTTTGTTCTCCCTCGCCCACTAATTTCACCGGTAATGGTATCGAAATAGTCTAATGAAACAATTTGAACGTAAAAGTTCGAAGCGTAAAAACCATCCAAGTATGGCGGCCCGACGAAAGTTTGAATGGCACTTTGCGCAATAGTCTGACTTCCGGTTTTACCGGTAACCTGCCAGGCATATTGCTGCATTTTTTCCATCGAATTCAATTTCTGATTTGAAAGACCATAATTGATATTAACATCCGAATACGCAGGCGTTGTATTAGATTCAAACGGACTGTTATTGCTGATTGCGTCTTGCGGTGTTTGAGTGCTGTCTACTTCCACTATTTTGAAGTCGTATGCTACCAATTGCCCTGAAAGCGCATTGTTCGGGCGTTTCCATTTAAAAATACCACCATCGGATATTTTCATTTGATAGCCCTGTTCCGGATCAATAATCTGAATAGTTCCTCCTTCCGGATAACCGTAATAAAACCAGGCTGGAACGGAATAACCGTTGTTTTTTATTTGCGATCGCGGGTAATTCTCAATTGCCTGAACCGTGAAAACATATTTCTTTCCAACCTCAAGTGGCGGATCGGTAATTCCGTAATTGTAGATGTATTGATTCAAAAGATCAGATTCCCAAACTAGAAGTGCCTGGTTGTTCATGATCGCATTTTGTGGCTGAGTAGTATTTGAAGTTACTTCGTACAGTTTGATCTGGTAGCTCACATTCGCAATGTCAACCAGTGAGTTTGAGTTGCTAAGCATCCAGTTCAATGTGAAATTCGCCGGATTAATATCCGTAACTACTCCACCCATTTGCGGAGAAATGATGGATGGCGGATCGCTTAAAGCTAATTGTAACGGAAGCTGCGTTTCTGCACTTAACGGCGTGTTCGATTCGTAGTCCAGCACGGTGATATTCAATGTATATGAACCTTCGGGTAAACGGCTGTTCACTTCGAGCTGTGACCGGGTAATCCCTGAAAAGCTCAGGTGATCAAAATTGAAGAATTCTGCCAAATCGACCCCGGAAAGATCAACCGGCACCGATGAATAAATAGTAGTTGGCTGCAACGGCTTTTGACCGGGAGTTGTCATAATGGTTAGTCCCGGGCCTGTTAACCGTACTTTCAGATAAACATCACGCGATGCTACCGAAAGGTCATTTAAAGTAATAATGGTTTTGATCTTCGGCTGTAAAACAGAATAGAAATCATCGAAATAAATCGACATCGGCCCTAATTGCATCGGTGAAACAGCAACCGGATAAACCTGTGCATGCGTTTGCGAAACTCCCGAAACCAGGAGAATTACCAGCAGTAATTTATGGAGTAGTGATTGTTTCATAGTTACAAGTTTCTCAAAAGAAGGATTTCACCTTGGTATTCAATGTCTGAATTATTGAATATCAGATGATAGTAGTACGTTCCATCAGGTAAAATCTCACCTGTTTTATTCTTTCCGTCCCAGGTGTCGTTATAAGCTTTCTGACGGAAAACCTCAGAACCCATTTCGTTTACAACAACCACTTCGTTGTCAGGATAGGATGAAATATATTCAATGATCCAGGTGTCGTTTTTGCCGTTTGCGTCAGGTGTAAGTAAGTTGTACGGAATCACTTTATATGTTTCAACAACTGTTACAACCATTGTATCGGAATTCACACAGCCATAAACGCTTTCTCCATACACAATATAACTCGTAGTAGAATCAGGATTTGAAAACGGATCTGCTACATTTGGATTGTCTAATCCGACACTTGGAGTCCAGGTATATTCTGCTGCACCTGTTACGTTGAGTCCTACAGGAATTCCTCTATCAGTAGTTGTGTCTGAACCGGCATTAACAACCGGCAAATAATAGACAGCAACGGGTTTTAAGATCGTATCCGGACATCCCTGATCGCTCATAATTGCTAATTGAACAATGTAATTACCAGGACTTAAATATTCATAGGTTGGTGAAACAATTGTGGATGTACCTGCATCACCAAATTCCCATGCTGAAGTGAAAGATCCCGCGCTTAGAATTGTTTGATTGTCAAAAACCGTTTCCTCGCCGAAACAAACATTCCCTACTCCGAAATTGGCTATCGGCTGTTCGTATGATTGAACGGTCTGTTCAAGTGTGTCTGAACAACCGACTGATGAAACAACGATCAATTGAACCGTGTAACTTCCAAAATTCAAATAGTCTTTTGTCGGATTTTCAAGTGTACTGTTCGAATTGTCGCCGAAATCCCATGTATTTTGGGTGATCGTTCCGCTGGTAGTTGTACTTGTGTTTACAAATTGAACCGGTGTTCCGTTACAGGCATTCGAAAATGTAAAACCTGAAACCGGACTTTGATAGATTGAAATATAATTTGTTAAGGTATCTATACAGCCTAAATCAGATGTTACCTGAAGGAAAACCGGG
Source organism: uncultured Flavobacteriales bacterium (assembly GCA_946479985.1). Next base: position 277 of record CAMLIF010000046.1, on the reverse strand, counting down.
TAAATGCCGCTTGCTGCGAATAAATGCGATGGCTCAAATTCCTGGATAAACGGCTCATTATTGAATGACCAATCAGAAATAAAACTTCCGTTTGCAATGGCTGAATTATTGTCAACCCCAATTGTTGTTCCTTCACAGCCATTCGTAATGGAGAAATTCGCTGTAGGCATTGGGTAAACCTGAACGGGTTTTATGATTTGTGCTGTACAATTGAAATCAGAAATCACTTCAAATGCTACACTGAATGTTCCGAAGCTGCTGTATAAATGATGCGGAC
>CAMLIF010000045.1 GCA_946479985.1 uncultured Flavobacteriales bacterium | reverse complement strand
GGTAATCATGGATTTATTTGAAGCAGCCGGAGTTCCTGCCGGAGTAATCAATATGGTTGCTGTTGACGGGCCTACTGCCGGTGACGTTGTTTTTAAACACAAAGCATTTGCCGGATTACATTTCACAGGTTCAACTGGAGTTTTCCGCCATTTGTGGAAAGAAATCGGAAACAATATTGAGAATTACCGCACTTACCCGCGTATTGTTGGAGAAACAGGTGGAAAAGATTTCATAATGGTTCACAAGAGTGCAAATGCGGCTGAAGTAGCAACAGCTATTGCCCGTGGAGCTTTCGAATTCCAGGGACAAAAATGTTCAGCTGCCTCAAGAGCATATATCCCAAGTAATTTGTGGGGAGATGTGAAGCAAATTTTGGTGGATCAGGTAAAATCGTTTAAAATTGGTTCTCCTGCCGACACATCCAATTTCGTGAATGCGGTAATTGATGAACGAGCGTTTGATAAAATTGCTTCTTATATTGATTTCATTAAGTCGCAATCTGATGCTGAAATCATTGTTGGAGGAACTTACGATAAAAGCATCGGTTATTTTATTGATCCGACTGTTGTAGTTACAACAAATCCTAAATTCAGAACGCTGTGTGAAGAAATCTTCGGACCGGTTATGACCATTTATGTGTACCCGGAAAACGAATTTGAAGCGACATTGAAATTATTGGATGACACTTCTGATTACGCTTTAACAGGTTCCATTATTTCGAATGACCGCTATGCAATTCAAACTGCAACACTGGCTTTGGAAAATGCAGCAGGGAATTTCTATATCAATGATAAACCAACGGGTGCAGTCGTAGGACAGCAGCCGTTTGGTGGTGCGCGTGGTTCAGGAACAAATGATAAAGCAGGGGCAGCAATGAATTTGTTGCGCTGGGTTTCGGCACGAACAATTAAGGAAACTTTTGTTCCTCCAACAGATTACAAATATCCGTTTTTGGGATAATTTGATATGATGCCAATGCGTAGGGGCAGGTCGCGACCTGCCCCTACGATTTTATATCAATCAACAAACATCATGGATTTCGAGAAAAAATACCCAATCACCCAAAGATCAAACGAACATTTATTAGTTCAATGGACGCGAGGCTACAGACAAGTTGATGTATATTACAATGACCAACTCATTGGTTCCGTTCAGGGAGCCGGAAAATTGCAGAAAGGAACTTCGTTTCTCTCCGATTTGGGACCTGTGACACTGAAACTCTCGGAAAAACCCGTAACACTCGATGTGATTGTTGACAGGTATCACAGCCCGGTCAATGTTTCTCATCCATTTAAGGAATTGAAAAAATCTGCGGTTTTCTTCTGGATGATAACTGCTTTTGCAATTGTAGGGGCATTATTAGATGGAATGTCTTTTAGTATTGGAGGCTTTGGTCAAATTCTAATATCGTACAATTTAATTCTAATCGGATTATACATTACTGCTTCAATTTGTGTTTCGAAAGGAATGGCCTGGGCATTTTACATGGGATTTTGTTTATACTGCTTAATAACCTTTTTTAGTTTACTTGCTCTCCCGATCTCAGGAGTATTTGGTATTGTCGGCTTTTTAATTCGAATTTTAATGGTTGTTTTTTTGAGTATAAATATGAAATACGCGAATCAAACCATCAGGCATAAGAAATTTAATATACATTGGACTAATTCGGATTTATTAGACAGTTAAATGAATTCCTTAATACGTATGAAATTACTGAGAGTTCAGGAGTATACTTTCTAGGATCAAGCATTAAAAAAAACTACTGCTATGAAGAAATACAGCATCTTTTCATTCTTTGTACTTGTCCTGTTTATGATAGTAGTCAGGTTCTGTTATTTCACCAACGATTCCAAAAACGGATACAACGCAACCACTTATGATGCGCTTGGATATTATATGTATTCCCCCGCCATTTATATTCATCACGATGTAAAGAAATTATCATGGTTCCCGGAAATGGATTCAACCTACAACATGTCGGGTGGTTTGTTTTACCAGGGAATGCAGTTGGAAAACGGAGATTTTACTTTTAAATACCTCGGTGGAGTTTCCATCATGCAGCTTCCGTTCTTCGCAATTGGACATGTTATAGCCAGTTTTTCAGAGGCTCCGTCCGATGGGTTTTCGTGGCCTTACCAATACTCCATTATGTGGGGAGCCATATTCTGGTGCGCACTTGGTTTGTGGTTTTTGCGAAAGGTTTTACTGAAGTATTATTCTGAAACAATAACCGCAATAACGCTCCTGTTTATTGGGCTTTGTACGAACTGGATTCAATATGTAAGTATTGACGGAGCACAAAGTCACGCGCATATTTTCCCGCTTTATTGCTTTGTACTTTACTGGACAATGAAATGGCATGAAACACCACGCTGGAAATACGCTTTGTTCATTGGGTTAACAATTGGTCTTGCAACCATTTCCCGCCCCACAGAGTTGATTATGTTCTTCATTCCGCTGCTTTGGAGTTTAGAAAAAAGTGGCAGTCTGAAAACAAAATGGCAGCTTTTTAAACAGAATAAATCACACCTGTATTTGGCTTTATTAGGTGGTTTTTTGGGAATGCTGCCACAATTCATTTATTGGAAATACACAACCGGCTCCTGGGTTTACGACGTAGGCAGCAAATGGACATTTGCAAACCCGTGGTGGCGCGTACTTATTGGTTTTGAAAAGGGCTGGTTCATTTATACTCCCATTACTGTTTTTATGGTTCTTGGGTTGTTTTTCATGAAAGGAAAGCCTTTCCGGAAAGCAGTGCTTACTTTTTGTTTGTTGAATATCTGGATTGTTATTTCATGGTTCGACTGGCGTTACGGAGGAACCTATTCTTCGCGTGCAATGGTTCAGAGTTACCCGGTTTTCGCTTTAGGTTTTGCTGCTTTGCTGGAGCGAATTTTTGTCAGAAAGTGGAAAATAGCTGTTCTCGTTGTTGGAGCGTGGCTTGGATTTGTGAATCTCTTTCAGATCTGGCAATACAATAGAACTATTCTGCATTACGATCACATGAATGCACGGTATTACAAGGCAATATTTCTTGATTCAAATCCCACACCACTTGATTATAGTTTACTGGATACAGATGAGCTGATGCCGAAAAACAGGCCTGCCGTAATGGTAGCACAACGCAAGGAAAAGGAATTGATTCTTGGACCGGGAACTTATCCCGTTTTCACGAGCAACAAGATTTTCTATCATTGGCTTGTTACGGAGATTGAGTTTGAAGCCGAATACGGTGTTACAGAGGGAACTATACATGTTGCATCCTTCAAAGAAGGGAAACTTCAAAAAGGGAAATTCTTTAGACTGGCTGTTCCCGAATCTGCAAACGGGAGGAAAATGATATACATCAATCATTTCTCTTTAGAGAAGGAATGTGATTCTTGTATAGTAAGCATGGATACCTGGAATAATGTGAAGTTCAAAAACTTTAAATCAACAGTGACAGGTCATAATTGATCATTTCAGGCATTTAAAATAGTCGAAAGGTTCACGACAGGTGTTACACGTATAATGTGCTTTGCAGGAGGTGCTGCCAAATTGTGAAACCATCTTTGTGTCGTTTGAATGACACAGCGGGCATTGAACAATAGGAGGAGCGGCGAACAGAACGCTTTTATCAACTTCGTCAGATGGAGGAGCAATTCCGTAAGCTTTGAGTTTTTTTCGTCCTTCTTCGCTGAGCCAATCTGTTGTCCAGGCAGGATGAAGTACCGTTTTTACTTCCAGCTCAATTCCCTCTGCGCTTAAGTGAGATAATCTTAGAAGAATATCCTTTTCAATAGTCTTCATTGCCGGGCAACCGGAATAAGTTGGTGTAATAGAAATGACTAATTTGTTGTCGTTGAAATCAACAGATCGAACAATACCCAAATCCAGAACCGATAAAACAGGAACTTCCGGATCCATTACTGTTTCCAGTTCTTTCCATATTTGTTCGGAAGTTACCATTTCATTCCCGGATAGGCACGTTGCATATATTGCATTTCAGCCAGAATGTAGCCCAGATGTTCAGTATGCATTCCCATTCTTCCTGTAAAATGTACGGGCTTTGCTTCGGGAAGAGCCAGTGTTGCCTGTTCAAAAACCGATTGAACACGAGCAAGCCACGGAGCGCGGAGTGCGTTCAGATCAACTGCAATCCCCTGAGCGATTAACTCCTGGTCCAATTCGTTCATAAAGAACAATTCTTCTGTATATTTCCATAAAGCATTCACAGCTTTTGTAATACGCTGGTTCGATTCTTCCGTTCCATCTCCCATTCGAATCACCCATTCTGCAGAATGTTTGTAGTGGTATTTCGTTTCTTTCAACGATTTTTCTGCAATTGCAGCAAGTTGTTCATCTTTTGAAGAAGCCAAAGCCGCATAGAATTCTACGCGGAAAGCATCGAAGAAAAAAGATCTTGCAATGGTTTGTGCGTAATCGCCATTGGGTTGCTCAACTAAAAGTACGTTTGCATATTGACGATCGAAACGCAAAAAAGCCAAATCATCTGAACTTACCAAATTCGGGAAATCGTTGTGAGTTTCGCGCATGGAAGCCGCATACTCGAATAACGAAGTTGCCTGGCCAATCAAATCCAAAGAAATGTTCGTTAAAGCAATGTCTTCTTCCAAAATTGGACCGTGACCACATAATTCTGCCAAACGCTGACCTAAAATAAGACTGTCATCGGCAATGCGAAGAGTATATGTAAATGTGTTGTTTTTCATTGAAAGTCGTTTTGGTTCATATCACATGTAATGACAGGTCGCGACCTGTCATTACATGTGTGAAATTCCGTCCGGAACGTCGTAAAAAGTAGGGTGACGATAAACCTTGCTATTTGCCGGTTCGAAAAAAGCATCCGAATCTGCAGGATCAGAAGCAAATACGTTTGCCGATTCTACAACCCAAATAGAAACACCTTCGCTTCTTCTTGTATATACATCACGTGCATTATCTACAGCCATTTGTGCATCAGATGCACGAAGACTTCCTACGTGTTTGTGACTCAATCCTTGTTTGCTGCGGATAAATACCTCCCAAAGAGGCCATTCTGCTGTTGACATGTTCTGATTTCTTATAGTTAAGAGGCTTGTTTAGCCGTTCTTGATTTTACTTTTTCTGCATGTGCAGTAGCTGCTTCACGCACCCACATTCCACGTTCTTTTGCCTCTCTGCGGGCCGAAACACGTTCCTCGTTACACGGACCATTTCCGGCTACTACCTGCCAAAATTCTTCCCAATCAATTGGTCCTGATTCGTAATGACCGGTTTCTTCATTGAACTTTAAATCCGGATCGGGAATCGTCAAGCCGATCATTTCAGCCTGAGGGACAGTTACATCAACAAACATCTGACGTAATTCGTCATTTGTGTGACGTTTAATTTTCCAGTCCATGGATTGTTTTGTGTGTTTCGATTCTGCATCGTTAGGGCCAAACATCATTTGCGCAGGCCACCAAAAACGGTTCAACGCATCCTGTGCCATAGCTTTTTGTTCCGGAGTTCCTGCTGCCAAAGTCATCATAATTTCAAATCCCTGGCGCTGATGGAAAGACTCTTCTTTACACACACGAACCATGGCACGTGCATAAGGTCCGTAAGAACAACGACACAAAGGAACCTGATTCATAATTGCCGCACCATCAACCAACCAGCCAATTGCTCCCATATCTGCCCATGAAAGTGTAGGATAGTTGAAAATGGAAGAATATTTCGCTTTTCCGGAATGTAAATCATCAATAGTTGCTTCGCGATCTGCTCCTAAAGTTTCCATTGCACTGTACAAGTACAAGCCATGCCCGGCTTCATCCTGAACTTTCGCCAATAAAACTGCTTTACGGCGCAGGTTTGGCGCACGGGTAATCCAGTTTCCTTCCGGTAACATCCCAACAATTTCCGAATGGGCGTGCTGGGAAATCTGGCGAATTAATGTTTTACGATAATCATCCGGCATCCAATCTTTCGGTTCGATGCGAATTTCACTATCAATCTTCGCCTGAAAGGCCGTCTGTAAATCTGAAATATTTTTCGTTTCCATATGAAATGGCTGAATTACTTAGTTTCTGGTATTACTGATTTTGACTGAAACCTCACTCAAAATGCCTAACAAAGATACAAATTCTAAGCTTTAGAAAAAACAAAAAGAATCCGCGTTAACGGATCCTTCTTGCTTGGTTGGTGAATAAACTCTCTGTCGCTTGTCTACCAGGAAAGGTTTGGCATACAGAAAACTTTCACAGGGGTATTGGATTGGATTTATGGAAAAGTCTAATGCGTTTTCATGTACTCTTCGAGCTCCGAATAGTTCGTCGAATAGGTGAAAGAACTTTTTAATAAGAAATAATTCGCCTTATCTCTGCAGTAAGAATAAGCAGCTTTTGCGAATTCAAGCCGGTTGGAATCGTAAGTGAATTTTTTAGCAATTTGATTGATTTGTGAAGCTGATAAGCTGCTTTTTGAAACGTATGTGTTCGCTTCTGTAAGTTTATTGCTGTCGAATGACTGTTTATCGAGGTAAGCTAAAAATTCATTGAATGAAGCATCTGTGTTCTGATCGTAAATGTTTCCGGTATTACTTCCATGACCTCCGCCTGTATTGTTTACAACAGTGCCAACAGTTTGCGTAGTATACCAGTTTGTAACAGAAATTGTAACGTTTTGAAGAATGGCTAAAGTTCCGTAGCTATCCAGTTCAGCAATCGTACGCTGATTGGTTCCCAATTGAACATAGTTGTTAAAAACAATTGTATTGGTATTCAGATCAGTAACAATAACCTGCGTGTTTCCGGCATATAAATCAAAGAAACGGAACATGGAAGTGGAATTTGTTTGAAGCTGTCCGCCGGCGCTTACCTGAAAATTACCGCTGCGGTTTACTTTCAGGAATAATTCTGATGCAAAAAATTGAAAGTAAATTCCTAAAAAGGCAACGAGTAATAAGTATCGTGTTTTCATAACGCTTGGTTTTTGTTGGTACAATAGAATAACGTGCCAAAAATAGAGGAACTCTTTTTTTTGACAATAAATTAGCTCGTAAATATCTTTGAGCAATTCAATATCAGTCAATTAAATTGCGGAATATTTTTGTATGCAAATGATTTCTGTAACTTCGTTGTGACAAAAAAAATGAAATGCGCGCTTTTACACTTTTCAACTCCTTTTTACTCCTTCTTATTCTCAATGGTGCATTTGCTCAAACGCAAAAACAGCTCGATTCTTTAGAAAGTTTAATCCCCAAAAAGACAGGGAAAGACAAAGTTTTACTTTTAAACGATTTAACGTTCTACTATTATCAAACCGATACGGATAAAGCGATCAAATTTGGTGAGCAATCTTTGGAGTTAGCCCGGAAATTGAACGATAAAAAGTTGCTGGCAAATACTTACAACGATTTCTCCATGCCTTTCATTACCAATGGTAAGAATCAAAAAGCAATCGAGTTGAATTTTAAAGCACTGGAAATTCGAAAGCAAATTAAGGATTCAGTTGGAATCATGTCATCCTACATTAAACTTGGAGCGGCTTATTATGAACTTGCCAAGTACGCCGAATCACAAAGGTTTTATAATAAAGCAATCACTTATGCGAAAGCACTCAACGATGAAGTGAATCTTTTAAAAATTTATCAAAACAGTGCTAATGTACTTGAGGCAAACGGTTCAATTGAACAGGCGCTTGTAATTCACAAGGATATTCAGGTGTTGGCCAAAAAGCTGGGTGAAGAGGGAATTTTAATTGTGAGTCTCGGTAACACAGGATCGGTTTATCGAAAATTGAAAATGTACCCTGAATCAAGAAAGGCGTATGAAGAGGCGGAAAAACTCATCAAAAAATCCGGAGACGAAGAACGGTTGGCTCTAGTGTATCAGGGGTTGGGAGTTTTAGAAAGCGATCAAAAGAACAAAAAAGAAGCACTTCAGTATTATTTGAAAGCATATAAAATTTACGAGAAAATTGGTTCAGGTTACAGCACAGCGGTAATGGCCGGAAATATCGGGAATGTATATTCTGCTTTGGGTGAATTTGAAAAGGCCGAAGTCTATTTGAAAGAAAGTTTGGATGAATTAATTACTTCCCGTTCATTCCGACAAATTGCAAACGCATACGGAAACCTGGCAGCGAATGAAGTGAAAAGGGGCGATTACAAGAATTCCGTTCGTTATTTTGAACTTCAGATGAAGTACCGTGATAGCGTTGTGCTTTTTCAGGGAAGTAAGAATCAGGCAGAAATGTTTGCAAAATATGAGCTGGAAAAAAAGGAACGTGAGATTGCAGAAAACAAAGCTCAGATTGCGGAAGCTAATTTTGCTACGTTAATGCTGACGAGTGTTTTGGTTTTACTGGCATTACTGTTTGTTCTGGCATTTTTGTATTTCAGGGGTAAAAGAAAACAAGCCAGAAAAGAACTGATTCTCACGAAAAAAGAAGAGAAATTGCTGCGCGAGAAGCAGTTGAGTGAACAAAAATTAGAGATTTCCAGAGAATTACACGACAATATCGGTTCACAAATCACTTATATGATCAGTTCTATGGACAATTTGACCTATGTTACCCCGGAAAACGATCCGGTAAACAGTTCAATTAAAAATATTTCTGAGTTTGGGCGGGAAACCATGAACGATTTAAGAAGTACCATTTGGGCAATGAACAGCCAGGATGGGACGTTGGAAACGTTGATTCATAAATTAGAGGATTTACGAACGAGAATTCCAATTCCAATTGAAATTCAATATGCAGTTGATGGAAATTGGGAGTTGAAAGCTACTGAAATGCTCAATTTATTCCGAATTGTCCAGGAAGCTTTGCAAAATAGTTTGAAATATTCCGGTGCTACCAAAGTTGAGATTTTCATTGACGAATTCGAAAGCAAATTGAGGTTCAGGATAACGGATAACGGCAAAGGTTTCGATGTGGAAAACACTTCTTCGGGAAATGGATTGCTGAACATGCAACACAGAAGCAGCCAAATGAACGCAAGTTTTGAAATTGTTTCTGAAATTGGTAAAGGAACAACTATTACCTGCATTCTGGGGCAGATGTCGTATTGAATGAATGACTCAATTCTCCGATTTTTGTGAAATCGATTAAAAAATGACTTTATGATACGCATCGCGCTAGCCGAAGATAACCCATTTCTTGCAAAAAGTATTTTGGATAAGATATCGCTTTTTCCGAAGGATCTGATTTGTAAATTTCATGCTTCGAACGGAAAACAGCTCATTGAGAATCTGGAAAAAGATTCAAACATCGATGTGATTTTGATGGATATTCAAATGCCGTTTGTGGACGGAATTGAAGCTACTGAAATAGTGAATCAGCGTTTTCCCAAATGCAAAGTGATGATGCTTACGGTTTTGGATGATGAAGAACATATTTTCAAAGCTATTCAGGCCGGAGCAAACGGATATTTATTGAAAGACGAAAAGCCGCAGATTTTGCATACAAGTATTCTGGATATTGTGGCTGGCGGAGCTTCCATGTCGACAGGAATTGCTTTGAAAGCGTTAAAACTTCTTCGGAATCCGTTGAATGTAAACGATGTTTCTATCAAAGAAGACATCAACCTTTCAGCGCGCGAAATAGATGTGCTTACACATTTAAGCAAAGGATTTGGCTACAAACAAATTGCAGAAAGCTTGTTTATTGCGCCAACAACGGTTCGCAAACATATCGAGAATATTTACGTGAAATTACAGGTTCACTCGAAAATGGAAGCGATCCAAAAAGCCCAAAAACATCGGATTATTGAATAATTCGGATGGCACTTTGATTTTCAGTTATATAAACTGCATCTAGCGTAATAATTGCCACGAATGCACGAATTTTGTCTCGCCATGGCGAGACAATTTTTATATGTTATTAGTGATATTCAATTTGTGCATTCGTGGCAATATCATGGTTCCTTGTATCTATACATCGGAATTTCCTTTCCTGATCAGTTATTTGGCAAAAAAAAAGACTGTTCACCATGAGTGAACAGTCTTCCGCATAGATAAATTGGAGTTTTTAAAGGATTTGTATTATAAATTCTACGCGTCTATTCTGTTGTCTTCCTTCAACGGTTTCATTCGTTGTAACAGGCTTGGTTTCTCCGAAACCTTTCGAAGTCATTCTGTCTGCCGGAATTCCCTGTTCAGTAAGATAGGTCATAACCGATTTTGCCCTGTTTTCAGATAAAGTCATGTTTGTTTCGTCGTTTCCAACATTGTCGGTGTGACCTCTCAATTCAATTTTCATTGTTGGGTTTTGAGTCAGAATTTTCACCAGGCCGTCCAGCTCGGTTTTAGATTCCGGCAGCAATTCCCATTTGCCGGTTTCAAAGAAAACGTTGTTCAGGCGAATGACCGTTTCCAACTTCATCGGCTTCAGGAAAATATCATGTTTGACAGTTGTGAATTCGCCTTTGTCTTGTAAATCCAAATGAATCGATTCTCCATAAAACCCAGCTAATTGGGCATTAATAGAAAAGTTGTTTCCATACGGAAGCACCAATTTGTACATGCCGTCACCTGAAGCAGATTTCCCAATTCCCTGTACCGAATTCAGTGCCAAATCAGTGTAAACCAAATCGGCCGATAGGGGAGCTCCGGTTTCTGAATTCTGAACTTTTCCTTCCACAATAATTACCGGATCCGGTTTGCTTTCTTCTTTGATTTTTTCAAGCGAAAATCTGTAAATGTCGTTAGAACCGTCGCGTGTGCTGGTCATAAACGCATGTTTTCCTGTTGGAGAAACGATGAAGTAAGCGTCCCATTCAGCGGTATTGATTTCCGGACCAAGGTTTTCCGGTTCCGACCAATTCAACCACGTATCGTCAGTACGATGAACTACATAGATATCTGAACTTCCGTAACCATTTGATCGAACTCCTGAGAAATACAGCGTTTTTCCATCTGCTGCTACAAATCCGCCGAAATCTCCCGGAACTGTGAAGTTTAGTTTTTCAGGCTTCGTCCAGTCGTTTCCACCAGTGTTTCGCGACATGTACAATTCAGAATCAGGACTATTCTTCTTTTCAGAAAATGAAAGAATCATCACATTTCCTCCGGGCGCCATACACATATCTACATATTTTCCACGAACCATGAAATCGTAGTTTTTAATGTGCATTTCTTCCGCGTCTGACCATCCTTTTTCCGTTTTTTTACTGATGGAATAACCTGATCGCTTGAATTTTCCAACATTGTCGAGAACGCCTTTGATCACCCGGGTTTGTCCGTCGGGCGATTGGTAACACAGATCATTTTTCTGTAATGTATTGAACGGAAATCCTAAATGTTTTGCTTCCGAAGTAACCTGGTCATTTTCTAAAGAACACCACCAAATGTCTTGCGTATCACCAAAATCTGTATTTCCCGGATGCGCTTCCCGGATGAAGAATAATTTACTTCCGTCGGGAGTGACGTATGGAGAAAGTTCATCATATTGACTATTCGCTAAGCTGCCGACGTTTTCCATTTGTCCGTAAGAAAATACGGAGATAATGGAGGAAAGTATCACAATACCTTTCATGATTACTCAGTTTCACGTTTCACTTCCTGAACTCCTAACTTGTTGAGTTTTCTTTTGAAATTCACTCCGAAAGAAACATTCATGAACGCGCCGTCAAGCGGACGGAAACCAATTTCTGTTTTGATGTAAATGGGAGCCTGCAGTTTTCTTCGTTCAGCCGGCATTGCAATTAATCCGCAGCGTACGCCAATTCTGCCGATGGAAGTATTCAGTTTGGTTGTTGCGCCAATTTCGCGAATGGAAGCAATGGGATGAAAAGTTACATCTGCATAATAGCGACGAATGAATCCGGATCCTGCTTCCCCAAAATTATCAGTGTTCATGCGCAGGTTCATTTGAGAAGTCAGTTGAATTCCGGCGTAAATTCCCGACCAGCGGTAATCGTATGTTCCGTCAAGTGTCGGATGATCGTCGGGGCCGTATACTTCTTTATTAGTTAGAAATCCTGCACGAACACCCATGGAACGCATGTTCTGAGCTGGAACTTTAATGGATTTCGTTTCAACATAATCTTTTCCACCGCTTGTGTACTCCTCTTGTGAAAGAATCACACGCTGATTGCGGGTTATTGTTTTCTGTCTGATATTGTAGAATCCTCCAAGCTCAAAATTTACCCGCGGAACACCGGCTAAATTCAGCCAGCCTCTTCTGAATGTTGCTTCTAAACCTAATTTGTTATTGTAACATGCATAAGGACTAACTCCAATTGCGAATGAAGTTCCGGTAATGTTCTTTAGCGGGAACTCTGTCTGAAGAAGATCGAAGTTCACGTAGAAATTGTTGACATCTGCCGGATCGTCTTTTGTAATTTTGTACTGCACTTCTTGCCCAAATGATAGTGAACTGAGCGTAAATGTTAATGCAAAAAGGGTCGCTTTCATACTGATTTGTTTTATAGAACAAAGTTGCAGTATGAGCAGGTTCAGGGCAATACGACATGTGTCGTATATTGGAGTAAGACAAATTCTTGTTTCCAGGATCTGAAAACATCCTTAATAAGGATTATTTTGGGGAAATGGTAGTCTCCTCTTCGTCAGGAACAATCGGTTTTTCTTCAATGGTTGTTTTCTGCAGTAACTCCTCCCAGGATTTCGGTCGCAGAGCCGGATTCCATTGGAATCCTTTGAGGAATTGCATGTTTTTATCCAGGTCTGTCATCGGGTAGAAGTGCCCGTCGGGTTGATTGATGAACGAAATGCGTTTTACTTCTCCCGAATCAAGGTAAACAACAAATTTTCCGGCTACCATATAATTCATTCCTTTTCGAATGACTTTTATGATCGAATCTTCTTTCTTTTCTTCTTCCGGATAATAGATACTTGATGCAGAACCAATCACTTCAGCTTTAACCAATTCGTGATCTTCGCCTGGCTTTCGCTGGAAATAAGCCCAGATTTCTTTGCCTGAAAGTTGATTGTATAAGCCTGCAGTGTCTACCTGGTTAGCGGAAAATGCGTTATTCCGCATGTGGACTTTTTCGATGACCGTATCGTTTTTCATGTAAACGGTAAGCGTATCGCCCGACAATTCTGAATTATTGCTCCAGAAGTATGGATCGCCATACATATTCAGTTTTAATCCTGCTTTATCAAAGATCAAACTATCTGCTTTTCCCTGAACCTGCCGGTTAAAGATTCTAACGTCTTTGTATCCCTGAATGGTAGTAGTTTTCAGGAGTGAGTCTTTGTAATGAAATAATGTGTCGGCACGAATGTATAACGTATCTTTTCCTTTTTGCAAGGCCACTAAAGGAAAGTCGGTTGCAATATCAATCCGGTTTAATTCGTCACTTTTTACATAGCCGCCGCGCAATTCCATTTTCTGGATTGTATCCGTAATGATAACGTTGCCTTTGCCAATCGCCAGTTTTAACTTTGGAGCGTAATACAAGCTGTCGCCCACAATGGTTTTTGATTCTTGTTCAATGCGCGCATTTTTTTGTAAAACACCTTCATCAGTGGTTACATCATACCAGCCCGAGGAACAATACATAATGGTGCTTTTTTCCTTTTTTTGAACCGGTTGATGGACAATTTTTGTGGGCCCGTAGAAAAACACGCGATGGATGAGGTAATCGTAATGCAGTGTGTCGGTAGTCATTTTGAGGTCCGGACTTTTGTAAACTACATTTCCGCTAAAGAAGCTTTCCTCTGTGTTCGGATAAAAATAGCCCACTTTGCTGGTAAGAACTTCGGAACTGGTTATGTTCTCAATTTTTCCACCGTTTCTGTATATTGCTTTTGACGATTTTGCATCGTATTCTAAAGTGTCGGTGGTGAGTTTGTATTCACGGTCACGAACCCGCACATTTCCCCAAAGTTTAGCTTTTTTTGTTTTACCGTTATAGTAAAGCGAATCACAAAACAAGTTGAGTGAGTCTTGTTTGTTTAACTGAACTTTGCTGTAAACCCAAACTTCTTTTGTTGAGCGTTTCAAATGAGCGGAATCACAATACATGATATTGCCCTGGTATTTGAAGACCAATGTTCCGGTTAAACGCTCTAATCCTGATCGGTCATCATAAGAAAGCCGTTTGGATCCCGGCATTAATTCGAGCCAGTCGCCCTGGGAAAACGAAAAGTTTTCAAACACAAAAATTGCGCTGACCAGGAGCGCAATTTTTAAAAGAAATGTGTTTGAACGATTCATTTATAAAATGAGATTTATCGTGTTGCCAATGTTTGTTTTCGATCCGGCCCAACTGAAACGGTCGTAACCGGTACTTCCAAATGTTGTTCCAAATATTTGACGTAGGCTTTTAATTCTTCGGGAGCATCATTGTATGAGGTAATTCCGGTTAAATCTTTGTTCCAGCCTTTGATGTCTTCATAGATCGGTTCAATTTCCACTCCGTCAATATCGTATGGAAGATAATCCATCTCTACGCCGTCGATCTTGTACTTTACACAAGCACGGATCGTATCAAATTTATCCAAAACATCTGCTTTCATCATAGAAAGTTCTGTTACCCCGTTGATCATGATAGCGTATTTCATCGCCGGAAGATCGATCCAGCCGCATCTGCGCGGGCGACCGGTTGTAGAACCGAATTCGCGTCCTTCCTGGCGGATTTTTTCACCAACTTCATCTTCCAGTTCTGTAGGGAATGGTCCTGAACCAACACGTGTACAATAAGCTTTGAAAATACCAATAACGTTTCCAATTGTTGTAGGAGCAACTCCTAAACCTGTACATGTTCCTGCCGTAACTGTATTCGAAGAAGTTACATACGGATAAGTTCCGAAGTCAATATCCAACATGGTCCCTTGAGCTCCTTCAGCCAAAATTTTCTTTCCGGCTTTGAGTGCAGCGTTCAAATAATGCTCAGAATCAACAGCTGTTAAGTTTTTAAGAGTATTAATTCCATCCATCCACGGACCTTCCAATTCAGCCAAATTATATTCGAAACCATCAAAGTGTTTCAACATGTTTTTGTGTTTCTCAACAAGCGTGTCGTATTTTTCCTTGAAGTTTGGCAAGAAAATATCTCCTACTCTCAAACCGTTACGACCTGTTTTATCCATATATGTTGGTCCGATTCCTTTCAAAGTTGAACCAATTTTGTTTTTTCCTTTTGCGGTTTCAGAAGCAGCGTCTAACAAACGGTGAGTTGGTAAAATCAGATGTGCTTTTTTTGAAATCACCAAACGCGATTTAATATCAATGTTGAACGGAGCTAATTTGTCCAGTTCTTTTTGAAAAACCACCGGATCAATTACCACTCCGTTTCCAATCAGGTTTATAACATTGCTGTGAAAAATTCCGGAAGGAATAGTATGCAATACATGTTTAATTCCTTCGAATTCCAATGTGTGCCCTGCATTCGGACCACCCTGGAATCGTGCAATAATGTCGTAAGTGGGAGTTAGTACATCAACGATTTTTCCTTTTCCTTCGTCACCCCATTGTAAACCTAAAAGTACATCTACTTTCATATCATTGTGTTATAGCCTGATTTTGCGTCTTCCACAGAATCGTAGCTGGTAAAAATTTCATTTAATTTTGAGAGACTGAACAGTTTCTCTACTGCCGGTTGCAACTGAACTAAAACGCAGTCGCCGCCTTTGTTTCTCGATTTTGTAAGTAGTCGTACGAAAAAATTCAACCCCGTAGAGTTGCAGTATTCCAATTGAGAACAATCACATATAAGTTTGACTGCACCTTCATTAATTTTGCTTTCAACCTGCTCCATAACTGATGTGATGTCTTCACTTCCCACCATTCTGCCTGAAAGCGAAATAATAGCACAAGAACCTTGCGTTTCGATTGTGACAGATAAACTCATATTATTTGTTGGATTGATCGGTGTTTCTTACACCGTAGAAGTAAAGCGAATGGTGCTGGATTTTGACCCCAAATACTTCTTCAATGGTTGCCTTGATGTTTTGGACTCTCGGGTCACAAAATTCGATTACTTCTCCCGTGTCCGTAACAATTACATGGTCGTGTTGTTTTGAACCGTGTGATTTCTCGAACTGGGCAAGGTTTTTACCGAATTGGTGTTTGCGAACAAGATTACATGCCAACAACAATTCAATGGTGTTGTACAAGGTTGCTCTGCTTACCCGATAGTTTTGATTTTTCATCTTGATATAAAGTGATTCGATATCAAAATGTCCTGTGTAGGAATAAATTTCAGCAAGTATGGCAAACCGTTCGGGCGTTTTACGATGTCCGTTTTGTTCCAGATATGCTGAAAAAATGTTTCGTACAGTGAGCTGCAATTCGTCTTGCTGCATGTGTCGCTATTAAAGCGGTAAAATTAGTGATTATTACAAGAGTAATCAGCAATACAATAACGATTTATCAACGAAATGTGAACAATCCTTTTAATTCTCTTTATTGTCTTCCATCGTATCCCAGCGCTCAACGCGCTTTACTCCTTCTACCAATTCGAATTTGCGCATCAGGGTGTCAAGATGTTCGGTGTCGTAAACCAAAACCCGGATCTTCCCTTCAAACAATCCGTCGTGAGCTTCGAAGGAAATACTCTTCATGTTTACGTTCAACTCGTTTGAGATCACTTCGGTGATCTTGTTTACAATTCCCACGTCGTCAATACCGATGAGTCGGATAGCGGCAATGCGTTCTACCAATTCCTGGTTTTGCCAGCGGGCTTTCACACAGCGGTATGCCATTTTGGATTGCAAATGCTCTGCGTTAGGGCAATTGTTTCTGTGAATCTTTATTCCCTCTGAAATAGTAATAAAACCGAAAACAGGATCGCCCGGAATTGGATTACAGCAGCGGGCCATTTGATATTGGATGTTTTTGAAATCTTCTCCAATAATAATAACGTCTTCTTTTTTATTGATCTTTGGATAAACGTCTAATTCGTGCTTGTCTTTGTTTCCGTTAACCGCTTTCTTCTCCAGGTGGAGTGTTCCGTTATGATTTTCGAGCTCACGTAATTTCGATAAATCGAGTTTGCTTTTCGCTACACGAATGTACAGTTCTGTTGCAGATGAAATTCCGTAAAAACGTTCCAGAACGGTAATGTTTTCAGACGACATACGAATATTGTGCTGCTTGAACTTGCGCTCCAGAATTTCTTTTCCGTCTTGCGCAATTTGTTTTCGCTGATCGTTTAAAGCTGACTTTATTTTTTGTCTTGCACGGGCAGTTCCCACAATGCGCAGCCACTCATCATGAGGGCGTTGTTTTGCCGAAGTGATTATTTCCAGCTGATCGCCATTCTGCAGTTGATAACTTAACGGGACCAAACGGTTGTTCACTTTTGCGCCGATGCAACGGTTCCCTATGTCGGAATGAATGTCATAAGCGAAATCAAGAATAGTTGAGTTCACCGGAAGAACGCGCAAATCCCCCTTTGGAGTAAAGACATATATTTCGTCATGAAACAGGTTCATTTTGAATTCGTCCAGGAAATCCATCGCATTCACATCCGGATTTTCCATCAATTCGCGAATCTCAGAAATCCAGCGGTCGAATTTCGAATCGTCTTTGTTATTCTCTTTGTATCGGTAATGTGCTGCCAGACCTTTCTCTGCAATCTCATCCATGCGTGATGTTCTGATCTGAACTTCAACCCATTTTCCCTGCGGCGACATAACTGTTGTGTGCAGAGATTCGTATCCGTTTGCACGCGGAGTTGAGATCCAGTCGCGTAAACGATCGGGACTTGGCTGATAGAAGTCTGTAACAATGGAGTAAACGCGCCAGCAATCTGCTTTTTCCATTTCGATGGAAGAATCCAGGATAATCCGGATTGCAAACAAGTCAAAAACCTCTTCGAAAGGAAGGTCTTTGGTTTGCATTTTTCTCCAGATGGAAGAGATAGATTTGGTTCTGGCTTTTATTTCAAAGTTGAATCCTTCTTTTGCGAGCGCCTCCCGAACCGGGTGGACGAACCGGCGAATAAAACGGTTTCGAACGTCTTTCGTAGATTTCAGTTTCGCCTGAATATCACGATATATTTCGGTTTCCGTGTACATCATTCCCAAATCTTCCAGTTCGGTTTTAATGGAATATAACCCTAAACGGTGGGCGAGTGGTGCATATAAAAATTTGGTTTCAGAAGCTATTTTAAGTTGTTGTTCGGGGCGCATACTCCCGAGGGTACGCATGTTATGCAAACGATCGGCCAATTTGATCAGAACTACCCGTAAATCATCTGAGATAGTTAAGATCATTTTACGGAAGTTTTCTGCCTGGATACTTGCGTTTTGGTCGAAAACTTCGGGGATTTTTGTTAATCCGTCAATAATTCTTCTGGCTTTTTCGCCGAAAAGATCTTCAATGTCCTGAAGCGTGATGTGAGTATCTTCAACGGTGTCGTGAAGCAGGGCACAGGCAATTGCAGTAGCCCCAAGTCCCATTTCTTCCGCACAGATACGTGCAACAGCAATTGGATGATAGATATATGGTTCTCCGGATTTACGTCGCATTTCTTTATGCGCTTCAACGGAAACGTCAAATGCTTTTCGAATCAGTTGAGTGTCTTGCCGAGTACGATTCTTCGTTGCACGTAATAATCCTCTGAACGCGTTAAGTATTTCTTGTCTTTCCTTTTCTAGATCTATCTGTAATTCTTCCATGTGGGCAATTGAAAATCAGCTTTTCAGTACAAAGATAAGGCTAAAAAAATGTCTTTTGAGCAAAGTAAAAAGAAGTGTTAACAACACAATGTCAGTGATAGAAACCGCCATTATATAAAACGAAAAAGGTCGCCCAAATAAATGAACAACCTTTTCTAAGATACGAATGAGTTTTATTTGTCTTTCACCAGATTGATAGTTATGACATCTTTGTAAGATATACTGTTAATGGTATACTGATCTGTATATACAAGGGTCATTTCTTTCCGACTGTAATCTTTAATATCATAAACAATAGCATCGCCGTCTTCAACAATGGTTAGTTTGTCTTCTGTATTGCTCCATGATCCTGAGTAAGTGTATGTGTCGCCACCATCGATGTAGGTTTCAACTACTGTTCCATCATCATCAAAAACAAAATTCCCAACGTTCGAGTAAGTTTCAGAATAAACCTGTGAACCATTTTCATAATCTGTTTCATTGTATGATTCAATGTTCCATTTTCCTGATTTACTTGCCAACCGGCGTTCAATTCTTTTTTCTTTGGAACAAGCGGCTGTGATCAGAACAAGCACTAAGAAAAGACTGGTAAGTTTAATTGTTTTTTTCATGGTTTAATTTTTTTAAAAGTACTGTGTTTGTTGTTAAAGCACAACATTTTTTTTCGGGTTGTTTACAGTTTTTGTGCCAATAATTTCATGTCTTTTACTTCAATGAAATTTGACGAATAGCCTCTAATTGATACATTGATCATGGCCGCTGCAAAATCTTTTAATGAGATCACCGAATTGGGGGCAAACAGTTTTACAATTGGAAGAAGCCAGCCAATTAATTTATAGGAGCGATAATAAGTTTGAGAACGTTTTAAAGGGAGAAACGGCTGTATTCCGGCAGGGCGAAAATTGTAAACCGCTTTAAAGCCCAGTTTCATTAAATCTAATTCTGTTCTTCCTTTCACTTTTGCCCACATTTGGCGTTTAGCTATGCCAGTTCCAGTTCCGGAAATATAACAAAACGTCATGCCGGGATTTAAACTTGCCAGAATACCTGCAAAGCCGATGGTTAAATCGTAAGTGAATCGGGTGTATTCTTCTTCTGTTTTACCGATTGATGTTACTCCGAGGCAGAAATAACAAGCGTTATAACCTGAAAGTTCGTTTTCAATGACGGAAAGATCAAAGAAGTCTGCATGGGTAATTTCCTTTAATTTGGAATGTAAGTACCCGGTTTTTGTTCTGCCAATGACTAAAACGGATTCAACTTGATCATGGTTTAAGCATTCGTGTAAAACGCCTTCGCCGATCATTCCGGTTGCCCCGGTGATAATAACTCTGAGTTTATCCATTTACACAAGCTATTTAGTCTTTTCTCGTAAGTGTCATGGCATAAAATTCGTATTCATACAGGTTGAAATCTACATCCTGCGATTTTGCCACAATTTTCTTTTTGGATACAGAATTGAAACCTAAATTTCGCTGGTTTTGACCTGCAGGACTTAATTTGAGCTGGAATTCGGTGTTTGTCCATGATCCCGTTTCAACTGTCTCTGTTCCGTCAATAATCAGGTTTTGAGTATATGTTCCGTTTTCATTGAATTGAATGGTTCCGGAATATTCCTGTGCAATGTAGTACGATGTTGTATCGTTTTCCACCTGATGCTTGTATTCAGATATAGTCCATAATCCATCTTTACGGGATAGTTTGTGCTCATATCTCTTTTCTTTTGAACAAGCAGAAAGAACGATAATAAAGAGAAAGGCAATGCCGGTTAGTTTGATAAGGTGTTTCATGATTTTTCTTTAAAAGTAGTTATTATTTGGCCGGCAGGATTTTTCCGCTTACTTCTCCAAAGCCAATACGGATTCCGTCTTTTTGAGAAAACCCGCGCATGATAACGGTATCGCCGTCCTGGATGAATTTACGCTCTGAACCGTCGTTCATTTTTAATGGTTTGGTCCCTTTCCATGCCAATTCGAGCATTGAGCCATAAGAATCCGGAGTTGGGCCAGAGATAGTTCCCGATCCCATTAAATCTCCACAGCGAACATTACATCCGTTTACGGTATGATGTGCTAATTGCTGTGCCATGTTCCAATACATGTACTTAAAATTGGATGTACAAATTTTTGTTTCATCTGCATTTTCAGGCTGCAAGTAAACTTCAAGCTTAACATCGTAGCTCAATGCTCCGTTGCATTTCAAATAAGAAAGCACTTCAGGTTCCTGTACGGGGCCATCTACTTTGTATGGCTGAAGTGCGTCTAATGTAACAATCCAGGGAGAAACAGAAGATGCAAAGTTTTTAGCTAAGAAAGGTCCAAGCGGAACATATTCCCATGTTTGAATATCACGTGCCGACCAATCATTGAATAAACACAATCCGAAAATGAAATCTTCCGCTTCATCTGTTGAGATTGAATCACCCAAAGGTTTTCCGTCGAAAGTAATGAAGGCCATTTCCAGTTCGAAATCGAGATTTCTGCAAGGTGCAAAAATGGGTGGTTCTTCCGGATTTGGTTTGATCTGTCCTTTCGGTCGGTGAATTGGCTCGCCGGAAACAATTACAGAACTGGCACGTCCGTGGTAACCAACAGGAATCCATAACCAGTTTGGTAAAAGGGCATTTGCCGGATCACGAAACATAGTTCCAACATTTGTAGCGTGTTCTCTGCTGGAGTAAAAATCGGTATAATCGCCAATTTGAACAGGTAAATGCATGGTTACTTCTTCTACCGGAATTAATACCTGGTTAGCATGGTGCTCATTTTTCTGCAGGTCGATGAAATCAGCATCCATCAATTTGGAAAGACGATTTCTCAATTCCCGAACTGCTTTTTTGCCTTTTTTCATCATTCCATTTAAGCTCGAAGCATCAAAGTCGGCTAATTCGAAAGGAAGATTTTCAAGGTATCCTAAAACAAATAATGTTTTGATATCAATAACTTTGTCGCCAATACGTGAAGCAACCCGCGGAGATAAACCCTCGCCTGAAATAATTCCGAAAGGAAGATTCTGAATAGGGAAATCTGAGTTTGAATCTACTTTTACCCACGAAGACAATGCCGGGTTATTTGCTGCAATTGATGACATAATTAACTTGTTTTATGTCACAAAGATAAGCGGATTTAGGGGAAAGAGGTTATGTCATTTCCTGAATTGTTTGAAAAATTCTTCCACCCATAATTTGTACATCTCTCCGCTTGGATGAAGTCCGTCATCGGCAATTAAGCCGGTATTTTCCATGCCTTTTCGCGATATAGTTGTTATTTCCAGGTAATGCACACCTTTTTCTTCAGCAAGTTTCCTGTTCACCGCGTTGAATTGATCTATCCTGGGGGAAATTCGTGCTTTCTGTGCAGATCCATACGCTGTGTATCCGTAATCGGGAATGGAGAAAACCCATACTTTACTACTGTCGTTGCCGGCTAGTTGAATTGCTTTTTCTAAAATTTTGCTGAATTGAGGTATGTATTCTTCAATTGATCTTCCCTGAAATTCATCGTTAACACCAACGAGTAAAGTAACGAGATCATACTTTTCATACTTCAAACTGGCTTCATTTACTTTTTGGATCAGCTGATCTGTTCGCCAACCTGTTTTCGCAATAATCTCCGGTTCATCGTAATCGTACTTGTTCTCGCTGAGAATTTTTACCAGTTGATGCGGAAAGTTATCTTTAGCCTGAACACTTTCCCCAACGGTATATGAATCACCAAGCGCCAGGTAATGGAGTTTGTCGGAATTTAAGGAGGTGGTGTCTTTTGAATTGGAAAGTAAACAGCCGAATAGAGCAGAGAGCAGCAGTAACATTGGAATTGTGTTTTTGGGATTCATGACTTAAATACGAGAAAGAAATGAAGTTGGTTTTTTTGAAATAGTTCATTACAAGACCGGAAGTCAGTGAGAACAAAAAACTGAATTAAAGCAAAAAAATCAGCTTAATATCAGGGATTCATCTAATTCAGACAGGAAAACCTCCAATTTTTCAATGGTCACATGTTCCATCACTACAATTTTCAACCACAATGGATGGTGGTAATTATCCGGAACTAAGCCGAACCGAAGGATTAATTGGGGGGGTATTTGATTGGCATGAATTGTAATGATATTTGATAGCGGTGAACGGAAATAGTGAATTCCACGATCATCGAGTTCTTTTGCCAACCAATAAGTACGGCGTTCCAGTGTGGAGCATTTTTCAAACCATTCATGTTTCCCGTAAGCCGCAAAAATCATCCAAATAGCTATCGCATTAGCGCCGGAACGACTACCTGAAATTGTACAATCAGCACCAGCAACATAAGAAGCAGCATCGGTTTGTGCATATTTTATCCAATCTTTCCGAATAATAAAAATACCGGTACCGTATGGAGCCTGAAGCATTTTATGTGCGTCCATTGTAAATGAAGTTATGTTTGGGTGCTGGAAATTAATCCGGTTGGTCTCTTCAACTATCGGCGCATAAAATCCGCCGTAAGCGGCATCAACGTGTATCTGAAATTCAAAGGAATATGTTTTCATTAATCGAACATATAAATCCACATCATCGATGGAACCGAACATGGTGGTCATCATATTACTTACTACAATCACATATTTGACACCTTTTTCGCTCAACGCAGCAAGTTTTTCTGCTGATTTAACCTGATCGATCCTGCGTGTTTGTTCTTCCACCGGTAATAAAACGCATTGAATTTGAAATATATTCCCTGCTTTTTGCATGCTGTAATGACTGTCTTCACTGCAAACAATTGCAATTTCTGGTAAGTGGGCATTGTGCGCTTCCATGAAATAATTTCGGTAAATCCAAATGGCCTGTAGATTTGCCTCCGTTCCTCCTGTTGCAACATATCCATCTACAGAGTTAAATTCTGCACGTAGTATGTTTTCAGAACAAATACGAATTACTTCACGTTCCAAATCATGAGTTCCTTCAAAATAAGATTCTGAATCTCCCAGAGTATGACAACCGATATGATTCGGATTTTGAACCAATGTATTTAAATAAGGTGCTTCACGAACAAAACTTATTTCTTCCGAAAACACCTTTGAATCTAAATGTGTTCCGGGAATCCCTAACACTGAGCCATTTCGGTAATTCACATTGTCCTTTAATGCTCCAAAAACACGCTGCTTGATCTCGGTCTCAGACTTTCGTTTCCATTCCATACACTTTTTTGCTGTAAAGGTTGAACAAAAAAAAGTGTTGGAAAATGACCAATATCAGCCTGTTTAATTCTTAACCTAATTGATCGGGAATGAATTTTTTCAGCATTATTTCCTTCTTGTCTCTATGGAAGCCTTGATCAAGCAACGAACCAATTCATAGTACATCGGGAATAAACCTAATGTTGATGCTGTCTGGTCTCTGCGTTTTGTCTCAGGATCGTAATGGTTTTTCTTCCTTTTTCCGGCATCGAGTGAAATACATAATCCCAAATAGGAGAGGAGACACCAAATGCCCGGTCGTGTTGCTGGTAATGGTGAATATTGTGATGGGTCCACCAAAAGTTGAATTTTTCAGGTGCCGGTTTGCTGTGAACCATCCAGTGAATAGAGATGTATGCAAGGTAGCCCATTAAAAAACCTGCGCCAAGCGTCAAACATTCAACATCGAAAAGGAGGTAAAACACCAATAACAATAAGTGTGCAATTACCAATCCGGGAATGGGCGGGAGTATTATTCTGTCTTCGTCGCTTGGGAATTCATGATGGATACCATGAAACATGTATTGAAGCCCCGAATCATAAGACGAATCTTTGATTTTGTGGTACAACCAGCGATGAAGTGCGTATTCAAGGAATGTCCATGAAAAAAAGCCTAAGACAAACAAACCAATTGTATGAGTTGCCGAACCATTAAACTTGACAAGATAGATTGCAATCCAGATTGCCGACACCAGGGTGTAGGTGGTTACAATAATCCATAATTTGGTTTTTGTTAAGACCTCCAGGATAGGATTCCTGAATAGTTTAGGAGATTTAGCATTCGGATAAACCTTAAACTCGTAGTGATTATTACTGTTCGTTTCCATAGCGATTTTGATTAATGAATAATTCAAATCATTTTGTATTCGCAGTGTTTAGTCAAGGTCTAATTTAACGAATTCCAATCGGGTAATCACCTAAGAAATGTCTTAAAAAATGCAAAAGTTTGCTTTATAAGTAAGAATTGGTTTTTCATTTTTTTCGTATCGGGTTGCTATTCATGTATCCGTCAGAGAGTGTTTTCATGAAGCTTACCAAGGCTTCGCGCTCAGATTTTGTGAGTTTCAGATTGCCTAGTTCGTCATGATTCACGTTTTCTTCTACTTCCGGTTTCCCGAATTTTCCGGAATCCCGATCTGCATAGAAATCTACTACTTCTTCCAGTGTGGAGAAAATTCCGTTGTGAAAATAGGGCGCTGTTTCAGCAACGTTGCGGAGTGTTGGCACTTTGAACTTTCCGTTCTCCGATTTCTCTCCCAATGTTTTTCCCAATCCGTAATCAATTAATCCGTTGTTCAAGGAAGCATTCTTTGGAATACCTAAATTGTCGTAAGTGAAGTCAGTAAACAAAACGCGTTGAGTGATTTCGTCTTTTACAGAAGTATGACAGGCAGCACAGTTTCCCTTTTTCGGATCGTTGAATACTTTCAATCCATGCTTTTCTTTTGGAGTAAGTTTCACTTTTCCTTCCAGGTACAAATCGTATTTGGAACTGAACGGGTTTACTTCGATTGTTTTTTCGTAAGCTTCCAGTGCTTCTGTCAGGTGTTCAAATGCCATGTCGGTGTTCTCAAATGCATTTTTGCCGTAAATCTCAAGAAACAAATCCGCACATTTGCTTTTCTTCACGGTTTCTACCACCATTTTTTTGTTGGAATTGTTCATTTCCAAATGATTCAGCAACGGACCTTTGGCTTGCTCACTCAAATTACGTGCGCGACCATCCCAAAACTGTCCGCCGAAATAAACGTCCTCCTCGGCATCATAACCAAATTCAGGACTGTATGCTGCGTATGCAACCGTTGGAGAATTGCGCGACCCGCTTAACGAAAAAACTCCTTCCGAAACAGGTTTTCCGGTTGGATCGGCAAATCCATTTTCGGGAGCATGACAACTGGCGCAGGATTTTCCTGCCGGATTTGATAAACTTTCTTCAAAAAAAAGCAATTTGCCAAGTTCTTCTTTTTTCTTTTGAAGATCTACCGCGCTTAATTCTGAAGAAGATTGAGTGCCGTTCGTAAAGCTTACAATACAAGCTAAGGCTAAAAACAAACTCAGGTATACAAATCCATTTTTCATAATCTATTCAATTACAATTTTTGTATTCGAAAGGGCTTTTTGAATGCGGTTCAGTTCTTCGGTTGAAATAGGATTGTTAATGATGATTAAGGTTTTCAGGCTCTTTAATCGGCTTAGATCTTGCGGAAACTGAGTGATTTGATTGTTCGACAATCCTAAAGTTTCCAGGTTAGATAGTTGAGCAATGCTTTCAGGCAAACTCGCTAATTGATTATTCGAAATAAGTAAAACACGCAACTGACTTTTAGCTGAAAACGAGTTTGGTAATTGCTGTAATTCATTGTTGTCAAGAATGAGTTCCTGAAGTGTTTGGTTTTGCAGCAAATCTGCCGGAATTTGTTTCAGTTGATTGAATGAACAATTAAAAGATTCCAGGTGTTTTGATTTTCCGAATCCTGCCGGGAGATTGTGCAATTCATTGTAAGAGAAATCAACGTGCGAAAGGTTTTTAACCCTTGTCATAGATTCAGGAATCTGAACCAGGTGGTTTGTTGACAGTGCAAGCTGACAAAGTGATTTGAGTTTGTTCCAGTCGTAATTGATAGTGTCCAGAGCATTTTTACTCAAATCCAATTCGCCTAATTTTTTCAATTGGAAGAATGAAGCCGGTAAATCAGTGATCTTATTCTGGCGAAGATTGGCGATTTTCAAACGCTTTAAATCCCCGAACGATTGTGGAATCACAACAACTGAATTTTTCATCATGTTGATGAATTCCAGTTTGTACAAACCTCCTACGGTTTCGGGTAATTCCGTTACGTTTTGCTGACGAAGATTCAACCCGATAATTGTGTCAGGATGCTGAATCGCAAATAAATAGTCGTAACAAATAAAGCTGGAACGGATTTTTGTGTCGGAGAATTTTTCCTCCTGGGAAAAAGAAGTTCCGGCAATTGAGTTTATGATAAAAAGTAAAAGAATTTTTTTCATAGATGAATTGAAAAAGCCGACCCGCCATTTTCAGACAGGCCGACTAGTTATTAGTTCGTTATTGGAATACTACTTTGAGTGTTTTTTCGTCTGAATCTACTTTTACTTTTAGGATATACGTTCCCGAAGAAAGCTGAAGTGCAGAACGATTGATGACCAGTTTGTGTTCGCCTTCTGACACCAATTCGGAAGTTTGAATTGAAATACTTCGACCTTGCGTATCATATAAAACAGCGTTCACAGCAGCACTTTCCGAAAGGTAGATTCGAACAGTCATTTCTTCGCTTGCCGGATTCGGATAAACTTCAAACGAAGACCCGTTTGCCAATTCCGCAATTCCAACCGATGAGGTTACGGAAACATCGAATGTTCCGGAATTCGAACATCCTGAAAGCGGGTTCGTGTAAGTGTACGTAATGGTGTATGGTCCGCCAACTCCTGCTAATGAAGGATCAAATTCGTTTCCTGCGATTCCTGTTCCACTGAAAACTCCTCCGGAAGGAAGGCCGGAAAGC
>CAMLIF010000044.1 GCA_946479985.1 uncultured Flavobacteriales bacterium | reverse complement strand
TAAAAAAGTAAAAATCAAATCCCAGTTTCCCACTCCCCTGCTTCAGAAAATAATCAAACATGCATTTCGGATTATCCGAAAAGGTTCTTGCATTCCTGCCACTGATAATGGCTATATTTTTTCCGGGCAGCAAAAAGCGCATGACCGACACAGCTACATCAACACCTAACGTTTGAATGACTTTAATCAACATTCTAAGCGACAGGATTTGATTTCCGTTTTTTTCTTAAAATTATTACAGCCATTCCCGCAGTAAGCAATAGAAGGAAGATCGAAACGATTCTTGATATTTGGTTGTACTTATAGAAATCCGGCTGATCAAAAGTGAATTCAACCTTATATTTTCCTTTCGGAACTTCCAATCCACGAAGCACATAATCTACTTTCACAATGTCTGCGGGTTTTCCATCTATAGTAGCGGTCCATCCGTCTGCATAGTAAATCTCACTGAATACTGCCATTCCCGCATCCGAGGCATTTACTTCGTATACCAATTTGTTAGGCGCGTATGAAACCATTCTAATTTTCCCTTCACCGTTCCATTGACGTTTTTTCAATTTTTTCGCCTCTTCTGCTGAAACCACCACTTCTTCAATCGGATTAAATGAGCTGGTAACTTTGAAAGTTACTAATCCTGTAAAGGATTTAGTTGTGTCCTGATCAAAACCTTGCTTCATGATCAGGTTCGGTTGCCCTTTTGTATCCTGAACAAACACAATCTCTGCTCCTTTCGGTACACCGTTAGACAAAGGAATATCAAGCGTGTCAGGAAAACCTCTGCGCAGGTACTGCAAACGAACGCTTCCAAACTCATCGGCTGATTTTTTAGCTTCACCGTTGATTATCAATTGTCCGTCGCCAATATTTTCCATGTGGAATTTCGATCCTAAACTCAGAATCTCTGTGTTAGCATCAGGAACGACTTTGCTATTTCGAACGAACCATGCATTTCCCAGTGCAGTTTCATTAGGTTGAACAATCAATCCCTGTTCTGTCTTCTGCAGGAAGTATTTCACGTTCAACATATCAAACACTTTGTTGTTCGACTTGTAAATATGGAATTCAGCAAGATTCTGAACAGTACGCAGTTTAGCACCGTGGTATCCGCCTAACGACTTATGGAAATAAGATGTACGTGACGAACTGAATCCGGCTTGTGGTTCGTAAACACGGTAGTTTGTGTTTCTTGTCAACGCAGCAAATCCGTAGGCTTTCTCAATGTTTTTAGCTTCAATACCAACAGCTCCTAAAGAATTTGCTTTTGCTCTTCCTTCAGCTTTACCTTTTTCAACCAATTGTTTCAATTCCGGATTAAGCTCGGTTTCCATCTGCATAATTTCCAAATCAGCCTGTTCAGCCTGAACCGGATAAAGTGTCTCTAGTTTTGGGACCCAGTATTTGTATTGTCCTTCAACATCCGAATTATTCAAATAATTGGAAGTTACGGTTAACACATCCACCAAAGCAAAAACACCTAGTGCCCCAAGAGAAACAACTGCCGAAACCGCCGTTCTGAAATAGATAAATAGACACCCGATTGCTAAAAGGAAAAATAATATAGACCTGTTTACTGAACTATTGTAAACCTGTTCTCTCATTTGCTGAGCAGCTGCCAAACCATCGGTATAGGCATCTCTGCGGCTCTGAATTTCACCTTCAATAATTGCGTTAACCGCCTGAGGATCATTTTTATTGATATTATTAGCCGCAGCCTGTTCATCAGGCATTTCCATTATCTGCTGCTGAATCATTGGTCTTATCTGGTCTAACTGGGCTTCAATTGCTGAATCGTCACGTTCACTGGAAGACAGGTAACTTTTATTTACACCTACGAATTTCATTCCCAGTAACAATACAAAGAATGCAGCGGCAGTTATGTAAAACGGTTTCAGATTCGCTTTAATTTCATCACGCCCCTGAATAAGTTTATGAAGCAGCAATACAGCTAAAAGAGGAATACACAATTCTGCAATAACCAAAATAATTGTTACTGCTCTAAACTTATCATACCCGGGAACATTATCCAGAAACCAGTTTGTTAATCCCATATAGTTTTTACCCCATGAAAGCATCACCGTCAAAATGGTAACTCCCAATAATGCCCATTTTGAGGCATCCTTGACATAAACCAAACCAAGCAATGCCAGGAAAACAAGAATCACCCCGATATAAACCGGACCTGAAGTTGCAGGTTGTTCTCCCCAATAAGCATTGGTATTCATTACCTGTTCTTTTTGCTCAGCTGACAAATCACTTTCCTCAACTTTATCAGCGAACTGAGAATCAGAAAAACGCATACTTCCGGCACCTTTTACATAAGGAGATATAAATGAAAACGTTTCACCAATACCGTAGCTGTACTGCGTTACATATTCTCTGTCAAGTCCTTTTGTTTTAGTTGTGCTGTTTGACGTTCCATCTGCAGTAATTGTTAAATCGTTTCCACCGCGAATACTGTATTTTGCATACTCGTTTGTCATGGAAATATTTCCATAGTTAATTACTAACGCTAAACCATATCCTGCAATAATTCCCAGGGTTGCTTTTCCGAATTTTGCAAACTCTTTATTCTTAATTACCCGAACTACCTCTGCAATTCCCAAACCAACAAGTATAATACCAAGATAATAAGTCACCTGCAGGTGATTCGCAGCGAGTTCAAATGACATGAAAACGGCACTTAATATTGCCCCCCAGATCCACGATCGCCTATATGCAAGATAAAATGCTCCGATCACCGGCGCCATATAAGCTATAGCAATTCCTTTTGAATTATGCCCGGCCTGAAGAATGATGATCTGGTAACTGAGAAAAGCATAAATTACGGACCCGATAATTGAAACCCAGTTATTTATACGCATCATCATCAACATGAGGTAAAACCCTATCATATAGAGCAATACTATACCCATTGGAGAAGGGAACAACTTACAGAAACCTGACGTTATTTTTGCAAAATAGTTACCCGGATGAATCAAAGAGATCTGTGTTGCCGGCATACCTCCGAACATCGAATTCGTCCACAACGGTTCCTGACCATCGTGATGTTCACGATAATCGGCAATCTCATGCGACATTCCAATGTGTTGTTCTATATCATGCTGCTTTAGTCCGTAACCAGTCAACTGTAAGTTGAAGTACATTGCACAAACAATTAGGAAGATACCCGCTGCGGCAAAATGTACCCAGTTTTTCTTAAAGAATGAAGAAAGATTCATGTAATTATGAGCGTTTAATTTAGGCGTGAAGATAGTAATTTGAATTAGAAATCAAGTAGTCGGATGAGAAGCGTTGCCTAATTCATCAGCTTTTCCAATTATCCGAAAATCGATTTGTGTATTTTAAATTCATATCTGTTAGTTTTTGTTGATAATTGTTAATTATCCGGTATAGCGTTTTTGGTTTAACTACCTTTCTTAAAAAAAGGCTATGAAAACAACAGTTACTTCAATTTTTGCAATTATTGTATCAGCATTTTGCTTTGGCCAAATGGACCATACAATAAACGCTCAGGCTACATCCTGGAGTCCGAACGATCTTACGATCACAATGGGTGATTCTGTTACCTGGATCAACAACAACAGCGGGCTTCACAATCTCAACGGGATGCAGGCAACTTACCCCGGAAACCCGGAATCGTTCGGCATGCTTACTTCCAGCCAGAATTGGACATTCGGATACCGTTTTCTTCAGCCGGGTGTTTACAATTACAGATGTGACGTACATTCAGGTATGATGATTGGAAAAGTAACCGTACAAACTCCGCTTGGAATTGAAACCAACGAAGCGAGTACATTTTCTTTTTATCCGAATCCGGTAACCGACAGGATTTCGATTTCAACGGATTCACACGATTTCACAGTTACAGTTTTCGATATGATGGGTGGAAAAGTACTCACTAAACGGATGTTTAACGACAATATTTTAGATGTTTCTTTGCTTCAAAGCGGTTTTTACCTGATTCAGATCTCTTCTGAAAAAGGAATTCAGCAGGAACGCATGCAAAAGATATAATCTGTTTTCTAAGAAATAAAAAAGTCGGGGCGAATAATTATTCGCCCCGACTTTTCGACTTTTTTATTTTACTTCTTCATAATCTACATCCTGAACTTTTCCCTTCGGGGTTTCTTTTGACACTGAAACTTTCCCGAAGTTCTTCATTTTCTCATGACGTTCTTTCGTAAACTCGCGTTCTCTTCTCAATAACTCCCGTTCTTCGTCCACGTTCCGTTTCGCAATCATCACTTTTCCGAGAAAACGAATCAGTACAAAAACACCAATAATGATGAGGACTGTCTTGAACAATCCGCCAATACTGGCTTCTGAAACTTGAGGAAAAACCGGGTCCACAGCGAAGATTATTTTGAAAGGTGCATATTACGTTCAGAATAGATTTTTGTAAAGAACGGATCTTTCAAATTCTTAATGAAACGAATTGCTTCACCGGTAGATTTCATTTCAGGTCCGAGCTCTTTCTTTACATCCGGAAATTTCTCGTAGGAGAATACCGGAATTTTGATCGCATATCCTTCTCTTCGCGGATTGAAATTAAAATCTTTTACTTTCTTTTCGCCAAGCATTACTTTCGTTGCATAGTTCACATACGGTTCGTCATAAGCCTTTGCAATGAACGGAACTGTACGGGACGCGCGCGGATTTGCTTCAATTACATATACCTTGTCATCTTTGATGGCGAACTGAATATTGATCAATCCAACCGTCCGTAATTCCACAGCTATCTTTCGGGTAATATCTTCGATCTGCTGCATCACAAAATCTCCCAGGTTGTATGGAGGAAGAACTGCGTAAGAATCTCCGGAGTGAATTCCGGCAGGCTCAATATGCTGCATTACTCCGATAATATAAACGTCTTCACCATCACAAATAGCATCGGCCTCAGCTTCAATTGCTCCCCCAATGAAATGATCCAGCAAGATTTGATTACTTCCCATTTCATTGATAATATCAACAACGTGGTGCTCTAATTCTTCTTTATTAATGACGATTTTCATTTTTTGTCCACCCAAAACATAAGAAGGACGAACCAAAAGCGGGAAACCTAAATCTTCTGAAAGTTCAATAGCCTGTTCGGCACTTTCCACAACCCCGTATTTCGGGAATGGAATGTTATGTGCTTCCAGAACCTTAGAAAAACGACCTCTGTCTTCCGCTAAATCCAATGCTTCGAAGCTTGTTCCGAGGATTTTAATTCCGAATCGTTCTAATTTTTCTGCCAGCTTAAGCGCAGTTTGTCCGCCAAGCTGAACAATAACTCCTTCAGGTTTTTCATGCTGAATGATATCGTAGATATGTTCCCAGAAAACCGGTTCGAAATACAATTTATCTGCTGTATCAAAATCGGTTGAAACTGTTTCCGGATTACAATTGATCATGATTGTTTCGTAACCACATTCTTTTGCAGCCAGAACCCCGTGAACGCAAGAATAATCGAATTCAATTCCCTGACCGATTCTGTTTGGACCGGAACCAAGAACAACTACTTTTTTCTTATCTGTTCTAACACTTTCGTTCTCATGCTCAAACGTTGAATAGAAATATGGCGTTTGCGCGTCGAATTCAGCAGCACAAGTATCTACTTGTTTCCACACACGTTTCACTCCTAGTTCTGCACGTTTCGTATAAACTTCAGATTCCAGACAACGTAATAAATGAGCAATCTGACGGTCGGCATACCCTTTCTGTTTGGCTTCCATCATCAATTCGCTCGAAATATTTCCGATGTGGAATTTTTCAATATGCCGCTCCAGTTTAATCAAATCCTCAATCTGACGCAAGAACCAATGGTCGATACGTGTTTTCTCAAAGATTGTTTTAAACGGAATTCCTAATTTGATTGCGTCGTAAACATGGAATAAACGATTCCAGCTCGGATTCTCCAGGCTATGAAGAATAGCACTTTGATCAGTCAATTCTTTTCCGTCGGCACCCAAACCGTTGCGGTTTATTTCCAACGATTGACATGCTTTTTGAAGCGCTTCCTGGAAAGAGCGTCCAATTCCCATTACCTCGCCTACAGATTTCATTTGAAGTCCTAGACGACGATCAGTTCCAGGGAATTTATTGAAGTTCCAACGGGGTATTTTAACAATGACATAGTCGAGAGTTGGCTCGAACAATGCCGAAGTTGTTTTCGTAATTTGGTTCGATAATTCGTCTAAGTGGTAGCCAATAGCCAGTTTCGAAGCAATTTTAGCGATTGGATAACCGGTTGCTTTTGATGCAAGTGCTGATGAACGGGAAACACGCGGATTAATTTCAATGGCAATAATGTCTTCTTGTTCATCCGGTGAAACAGCGAACTGAACGTTACATCCTCCGGCAAAATTTCCGATTGAACGCATCATCTTGATGGCCATATCGCGCATTTTCTGGAAAGTTGTATCAGATAAAGTCATTGCAGGAGCAACCGTAATTGAATCGCCTGTGTGAATTCCGATCGGATCAAAATTTTCTATAGAACAAATAATAACCACATTATCATTTGCATCACGCAGCAACTCCAATTCGTATTCTTTCCAGCCAATTAAAGCTTTGTCGATCATTACTTCGTGAATTGGCGACAATTGCAATCCTCGTTCCAATAAACCGTCGAATTCTTTCGGGTCATGAACAATTGAAGCTCCTGAACCACCAAGTGTGTATGAAGGACGAATACATAACGGGAAACCAAAATCCTGGGCAATTTCTTTTCCTTCAAGGAAAGATTTTGCAGTTGCCTGCGGAGCCATTCCAACTCCAATCTCCTCCATTAATTCTCTGAAGGCCTCACGGTTCTCAGTAATCTCAATAGCAGCGATATCCACTCCAATGATTTCCACTCCATGCTCTTCCCAAATCCCCATTTCATCGCATTTGATTGCGAGATTCAAAGCTGTTTGTCCACCCATAGTTGGCAAAACAGCCTGTATTTTGTGATTCTTCAGAATCTCCAGAATACTCTCAGGTTCAAGAGGCAGCAAATACACATTGTCAGCAACCACTTTGTCCGTCATGATAGTAGCAGGATTGGAGTTGATGAGCGTTACCTCAATTCCTTCATCGCGAAGTGAACGAGCGGCTTGAGAACCAGCGTAATCAAACTCGCAGGCCTGACCAATAACAATTGGTCCAGATCCAATGATAAGAACAGATTTAATCGATGTGTTTTTTGGCATTTCAGCTTTTTTTTAAGAATTCAAAATGTCCCTGTCACCCTGACAGGCAGGTTTGAAGATCACCATTTTTGCTGAACAAATGGTTCACGACAAATTGAGCGCAAATTTAGGTAATTGAAAGCAGACCATTGCAAAACCGATTTTGTTTTTTAGTGTTTTTATTAACATTTGGGGATTCTCCGCTTCTCGCCTTGCTCGTCCAACTTTCTGTTTTGCCACGAATGCGCGAATTTTTGCTCGCCTATACTTCGACAAGCTCAGCACATGACGGACGAGCTGCCATGAAGAAACTAACATAAAAAGTCATAGCTCGCTGGCCGATTCTTTTAAATGCATTCTGTCATACAATGGAATTGCAATGAGTGTCCGGTAGGGCTAAAACATCTGGCTATCTGCGGGACGGAAAAGGAGAATTAGTTTTATTGGCTTTGACAAAAAATCATAACTCGTTTTGGTTCCGGAAGGGAAGTATTATTTTTGCCCCTCAATTGAAAGAGTGAAAAGAATAAAACCATCGTTAAAAATCAAATCAAAATGGCTCAGAAGATCGTTATGGACAGTACTGCTTGTCTTTCTAATAATGAATATCATGGCCATGTTTCATGCTTACAAATTCACCCATTTTTCTGAAGAACCTGAATCAAGGCGGACAAATCCTGAAAAATTAAGTACCGGGCAAAAATTAAGCACCCTTTTTTTAGGAGTAAGTAATCCACGACCAAAGAACTATGAAACACCGTTAAGTGATTATACAGTTGTTCTGTTAAAAAGCAACAAGAAGATTGAATGCTGGGAGATCAAGATAAAAAATGCGCTGGGAACAGTGGTTCTTTTTCATGGTTATGGTGGTGACAAATCTTCTATGCTGGACAAAGCTGCGATTTTTGAGAGACTGGGTTACAACATTTTGCTGGTTGATTTTATGGGATCAGGCGGATCAGAAGGAAATCAAACTACCATCGGATACTTTGAAGCACTGCAGGTTAAGACCTGTTTTCAGTATTTGAAAAAGAAAGGTGAGGACAACATTTATTTATTCGGAACATCTATGGGCGCCGTTGCCATTATGAAATCTATCCACGATTCGAACCTAAAGCCAAAAGGAATTATTTTGGAATGTCCGTTCGGAACCATGTATCAAACGGTTTGTTCCAGGTTTAGATCAATGAATGCTCCTACGTTTCCAATGGCAGGTTTACTTGTTTTCTGGGGCGGTATTGAAAACGGATTCTGGGCCTTTAGCCACAATCCTAACACCTACGCCAAATCAATTAAATGCCCGGTTCTTCTTCTATATGGTGCTAAGGACAAAAGAGTAAACAGAAGCGAAATTAACGAGATTTTCAGAAACCTGGACGGAAAGAAAAAACTGGTTATTTATTCTGATTCCGGCCATGAAAACTATTTGAACGATTATAAAAAGCAGTGGACAACTGATGTTCAATCGTTTTTCAAATCTGTCCAATAATTGAATTCAAACTACAGATTATAAACTATCTTTGAATTCAAAATTGAAAGGCATGCAACTCGTTTTAGATCAACAGCAAATTCAGCAAAAAATCATGCGCCTGGCTCATGAAGTTCTTGAAAACACCTACGGCATTGACGAATTATTTATTGGAGGTATTGTTGGAAACGGAGAGGTTTTCGCTAAGCAAGTAGCAGAAATTGTCAATTCAAACAGCGAACAAAAAGTCACTTATTTTAAGATTGAACTTCATAAAGACGAACCTTTGAATCATCCGATAATTTGTTCTATTGATCTAAAATCATTTAATAATCAAACTGTTATTTTGGTTGATGATGTTATTAACTCCGGAACAACCATGCAGTACGCAGTTATGAAAGTTCTGGAGCAGCCTGTAAGAAGTGTTAAAACACTGGCACTTGTAGACCGAATGCACAGAAGATACCCGATTAAGTGCGATTTCGTTGGAATGACCTTGACAACAACTTTAAAAGAGCGTGTTGAAGTGATGCCGTCGAACGGAGCTTTGGAAGCATTTTTGGTTTAGAAGATTGAACTTTAACACATAGTCACAACGCTTGCGCTAAAGCTACAGCGAAGGCGCATAGAACGCATAGGAACATAGTTCAATGTTTTATTGCACACTGAAAAGGAAATTTGAAGCGCTGAACAATACACAAATGAACAGAATAACAGAATCGTCAAGCAATCATCAGGATCTGGAGAAGAAATCTACCCGCGAATTGCTGGTGGGTATTAACCAGGAAGATCAAACTGTAGCAATTGCTGTAGAGAAAACTATTCCGCAGATTGAACAGTTGATAGACGGAATTGTTGAACGTATGAAAAACGGCGGCAGGTTGTTTTATCTTGGCGCGGGAACCAGCGGTCGATTAGGAATTGTTGACGCAAGTGAATGTCCGCCTACATTTGGCGTGCCTCACGGACTGGTTGTTGGATTGATAGCCGGCGGAGATTCTGCCATTCGGAAAGCTGTAGAATTTGCTGAAGACGATAGAGAACAAGGCTGGAAAGATCTTGCTCCGTATCATTTGACTGAAAATGATGTAGTAGTTGGAATTGCTGCATCGGGAACAACACCTTATGTTTTGGGAGCTTTGGAAACTGCAAAGGCAAACGGAATATTAACCGGTGGAATTTCGTGTAATCCTGATTCACCTTTGAGCAAATTGGCCGATGTTGCCATAACTCCTGTGGTTGGTCCGGAATACGTAACCGGTTCAACACGGATGAAAAGCGGAACTGCGCAAAAACTCGTTTTGAATATGCTTACAACAGCAACTATGATCCGTTTGGGGAAAGTAAAGGGCAACAAAATGGTTGATATGCAGTTATCGAATGAAAAACTGGTCGACCGCGGAACAAAAATGGTGATGGCTGAAACAGGTTTAGATGAAGAAAAAGCAAATGAACTGTTGTTAAAATATGGTTCAGTTCGCGCGGCGGTTGATTCGTTGAAATAAAAACCTAATTTTGGGTTATTACTTTAAAAAACTATCCTTAAATCATGTTGTTTCAAATTATTTCGTGTTTCATAATCGGAAGATACTTTTCCCAATTGGCTTTTGACAGCAAAAAGAATCGTTGGGGCACGGGAATACTAGCAGCAGTATTCACTTTCGTCCTTCAAATAGTTCTTGCGGTTATCATCCAAATCATATTATCAGTATTAACCACAACTGGATTCGCTGCCGCTGTTATTGCCTCGCTTGCTGCAATCGGTTTGAGTGGCCTCATCATGTTCCTGCTTTATAAATTACTTGAAAAGAAATGGATGGAACCAAAAACGAGATTGGATTCCAACTTACTTGATGAAGACGGGTATATGAAAAATTAGTCTGTAGCTGTCTGTAAACACTGTTTTTGAAGAATGTGTACCTTTTCAGGTTTCATTACTTATAATTCCTACTTCTTCAGTAATTATACTTTATGAAAAAAATCGCCTTACTCCTGTTAACCGCTCTCCTCATTTCCGTTAAAAGCCTGGCCTGCTTTAACGAGTATAATACTATTAATAGCTCTGGTAAACAAAACAGTGTTGGCCTAACCGATCTCTGGTTTCGTACAAATTTTGATAATGCCGCTATCAAACGTGATTTAATTGGCCATCTCATTCAGCTAAAAGCTAAAGGCTCAGATTTTAAAACGCTGTCTGATTATGCTCTCTTGCTTTTACAGGCAGGAAAACCAAAAGAATCATTACAAATATTTCTTGCTTTAAGAAAAAAGTACCCGAGGGAATATACCATTGCTGCAAACCTGGGAACAACTTATGAACTTCTTGGCGAAAACAAAAGAGCGTTATTTTTTATAAAGAAAGGTATGGAATTAAACCCAAAATCGCACAAAGGAAGCGAATGGGTACATGTGAGGCTTCTGGAAGTGAAAATTGAAATGGAAAAGAACAAGCAACTACTTACTGACAGAACTTTGCTGCAACTTACAGAGCAACAACTGAACGACCGCCAGGTACTTAGCCAAATTCAATATCAATTAGAGGAACGAATTCCATTTTGTAAAGCTCCGGATGAAACAGTTGCCGGATTACTGATTGATCTGGGCGACTGTTATAAAAAACTTTGGTCCTATGAACACGCCAAAGCGTTATACGAAATTGCCTTGTACCAGTACCATTCGAAAAACACATTACTTGAACACAGAATTCGGGAATGCCTGCGAATGAGAAAAAGAAATCTTCACCAGTATCCGAAAGACCCGTTAGTTGGGAAGGAAATTGTTCCAAACGTTGTTAGTAAAGTTGACAGTGTTGACTATAAAAGACTTCTCGTTTCTCATGACAATTCAGGAGCTACTATCCACTGGGAAAATTTGGAGACTGATCCTCAAACGCTTTTGGTTTACATTGGTATAAACCAAAAAGATTTTCCAAAAGCTACCAGTTACGAAGAAGCTGTTTTCTCAAGCCGAAGAATGTTAATTGGCCTGACTATTCTCGGAGTGGTAGCTATTATTGGCCTTCTTATTAAATCAAAGCGCACGTCCGGTAACCAATAATCCCTACCTTTGTCCGCTCTTTTATTCCTGGCACATCAGCACGGTATAGAAGTTCCATTACAATTATGAGCACAGAAAATTCCAAAATTTCGAAATTAAAGGCTATTCGCCCAAAAGCTATTACTCACGAATTGGAAGTATTGGAATACGCCGCACACATCCCTGTGGAAGATGCGGTGAATGCTCTGATTGAAAAGCAATACGTTCTGATTGTTGATGCTTTTTCCAGTGGTTTAGTTGTTATTGAAGCATTGAAAAAACGCTTGAGCAGAATTAAAAAGGAGCAGTCCTTTGCCGAACAGCGCAGTAACCGTAATTTGTTCAGAACATTATCGCACCATTTACTTTTAGAGGTTTCAAATCATAAACTGGTTGTTCGAAAAGCTCCGCAAATTGGCTGGCTAAAGGAACTTTACCCGGAACAAAACGATTTTTTTCTTCCGTTCCCTGAAGTACAGGGACTAAATAGTTCCTGGCAATGGCAGGAGAAAGGAATTCATATTCCGCAACTCAAACGAAAGATTAATCCGTATTACGGAACTTACTTCCCTACTCGTTTCGAACACATTGAACTCTTTGATAAATTTCTATCGGGTTATACCGGTTCTAAAAAACAAGCCGTAGATGTTGGAATTGGAAGTGGTGTTTTGAGTCTTTTACTTCAGAAATACGATTTCGAAAGCATTATTGGGACAGATACCAATCCGAATGCGCTAATCGGAGTTCAAAAAATGCTGGGAGAAGGTGAATCGACAATTACCTTGCGTTCAGGCGATTTATTTGCAAACTCAAACCGCAGCTTCGATCTGATTGTTTTCAATCCCCCATGGATTCCGATGAAGCAGAAATCGAAAGGAATTGATGCCGCTATTTATTACGACGATCAGTTATTTACCCGTTTTTTCAATCAGGCAGAGGGTTATTTGAAAGAAAACGGGAAATTGGTTTTGATCTTTTCAAATTTGGCAAAACTGATGGATGAAAAAACAGTACATCCTATTGCTCATGAACTAAAAGTAAATCAACGGTTCAAGAAAGTTGATTTACTTACGCTGAAGGTGAAACCTCAGAGTGATAAGACCAAACGTGTTGCACAGTGGCGAGACGAAGAAGTTGTAGAATTGTGGGTTTTAGAGTTGCGAAATTGAATTTGGAATTCGTTTTTCAATTAGCAGGAATCTTTCAGTTTGAAGAAGCAATGGGTTTCCAATAGTGATTCAACCAAATTCGGGATATACCTATATTCCGTAAAAATGGTTGTGGGTATATAGATTGAAATTATAGGACGAGAGATCGAATTAAGTATCTATTCAGCAACTGGTTCCGATCATACGCAAATCAAAAACAGGTTTCCAATATTAATCAACCCAAATTCGGGATATACCTATATTCCGTGGAGCTTATGAGATGAATGGGCACGAAGTAATATGTTGGGAAATCGAATTAAATGCTCCTTCGGCGACCAGGCCTAATCATTCTCAAATCAGAAACAACTTTCCAATAATAATTACCCAAATTCGGGATATACCTATATTCCGTAAAAATGGTCGCTGGTAGATCGATTTGAGTTATATCTGCCGGAAATCGAATTCAGCGACTATGCTGCGACAAGTTCCAATCATTCTCAAAATAAAAAACAGGCTTCCAATAATAATCAACCAAATTCGGGATATACCTATATTCCAGAATTTCCGAGAAACGTTCGAAAGGAAGAGCCAGGCCTGCTCAAAACGCTCACTTTAT
The DNA here is from genome assembly GCA_946479985.1 of uncultured Flavobacteriales bacterium. The sequence continues at coordinate 14,195 of CAMLIF010000044.1, read as the reverse complement.
TATCTGTAATCTACTCCTTCGCCAGAAAATCAAAAATCGCCAAATCACATTCTTCCATCTGTATTCCTCTCCGGTTCATCATAGCATTTGCAACGTCTTTCGCCCGTTTCAGATCAAACGATTCAAATCCATCGCCGCCACCCCATGAAAAAGAAGGAATGAACTTTTTAGGGAATCCACCACCGAAAATATTACAGGAAACGCCAATTACGGTAGCTGTATTAAACATGGTATTTATAGCGCATTTACTGTGATCGCCCATACAGACTCCCATAAATTGCAAACCGGTTTCAACTTCGTTACTCTCTTCGTACGACCATGAACGAATCAAAGAGTAATTGTTTTTCAGATTGGAAGTATTTGAATCGGCACCAAAGTTACACCACTCACCCACCAGCGAATTTCCTAAAAAACCATCATGACCTTTATTTGAATAAGCCTGGAAGACACAATTTGTAATCTCACCGCCAACCTTGCAATGCGGACCAATAGTAGTTGCTCCATAGATCTTAGCCCCCATTTTAACCACTGAATGTTCACACAGAGCAAACGGACCACGAATCAGAGAGCCTTCCATGATTTCCGAATCTTCGCCAATATAAATGGGACCGCCTGTTGTATTCAGAGTTGCTCCTTCAACAGTTGCTCCTTCTTCCAGGAAGATCAGGTTTGGATCTCCGATTACCAGGTTTGTGTCTGAAAGTGGTTCAGATTCTCTTCCGGCAGTAAGCAAAAAATAGTCAGCAACAAGTACTTCATCGTTCATTTGGAACAAATCCCAGCGTTGTTTTAATTCTATAGGATGGCTTTCAGAAAGAACAACTTTTTGATCCGCCGTGCCTCTTCTGGCAATCCAGGTATCTCCTGAAATCAAGATCTGATTGTCTTCTAAAAGAACAACCGCAGCTGCAATTACTTCATTCGGAACAATGGCGGCGTTGACTTCAACTGTATGTTCTCCATCCGTTCGAGGAAATTTATTCGACAGGTATTCCTCTGTTTGAAAAGAAACTGCTGCTTCCGGAATCCAGCTTTCCCAACGTTCCACATTAGTCATGATTCCCCAGCGCAAATCGCCGACAGGCCGCGTAAGAGTTAAGGGTGCGAAGCGCAGATGTAAACCGTTATCGTGAAGAATAATATTCATAGAAGGATTATTGTATTATAAAATTATCGATTATAAATGATGTAATTATCAGGAAACATAAAGTTTCAGCCTTTGTAATTATTGAATTGATAATTCAGCCTTTGGCTTCGAAATCATCCATAATCCGATGAAAGTCAGGAACCCGTTCAAAATCAGCATTTCATTTCCGAATTGATAACCACCTTTGTATTTTCCGTTCGGCAGCAGCATTCCTCCTGTCCACAATTGAGAGTGCTGACTAATGTAATAACAAATACACGGGATCAGAACACAAATTACTGGGACCAGGATTTCGTTCAGTTTTCGTTTTGAAAACAATCCGAATGCAAACAATCCCAGAAGCGGACCGTAAGTATAACCGGCTAATTCCAGAATTAAACCAATCAAATTTGTTTCAGGGTTTGCCTGAACGTAAGCACGTGTACCCATAATGATTAGCAGAAACAGCAGAGAAAATCCGAGATGTACGATCAGTTTGTATCGCTGCTTCTCTTTTTCATCCCGACGATGGAAATTCAGGAAATCGATACAAAAACCAGTTGTAAGGGCCGCAAGAGCACTATCTGCGGAAGCATAAGATGAAGCTGTAATTCCAAGTAAGAAGAAAATTCCGGCAACCATTCCAAATTTATTCAGGGCCAAATAGGGAAACGCATGATCTGCCGCTTCGGGCAAGGTTACTCCTTTAGCATAAGAGTATGCGTAAAGCGCACCTCCTAATAGCAAAAACAGGAAATTTGTAATGACCAGTACAACTGTAAATGAATACATGTTTTTCTGCGCATCTTTTATCGACTTACAGCTTAGGTTCTTCTGCATAAGATCCTGATCCAAACCAGTCATCGCAATAGCGAGAAACATTCCGCCAAAGAACATTTTTGGAAAGTAGTTTTTGGCATTCGGATCATCGAAGAACAAAATCTGTGTCATTGAATTTCCGGCGGGAGTTTTCAACGCTGTAATCTTATCATACAAGCCGGAAAAGTTTACCCCGAGTGTGTTAGCAATTATTACTGTACAAATGATAACAGATGAAATGAGGAAAATAGTTTGAAAAGTATCGGTAATAACAATCGTTTTAATTCCGCCCCGGAAAGTGTAAATCCAGATAAGCACAACTGTTACAAGCGCAGTTAAAAAGTATGGTACATCCAAATCTTTGAACAAAAACAAATGAAGCACCTCAGTTGCTAAAAACAAACGGGTAGCTGATCCGAGTGTACGTGAAAGAATGAAAAATGCCGCCCCGGTTTTATAACTAACCAGCCCGAAACGCTGTTTCAGATATTCATATATGGAAATAACATTCAGTCGATAATAAAGCGGCATCAAAATTTGAGCAATTACAACATAACCAATAATATACCCCAGAACCACCTGAAAATAACTCATGGCCTGAGAGCCGACCTGACCGGGCACTGAAATAAAAGTCACTCCCGAAAGCGAGGTTCCAATCATTCCGAAAGCAACCAAATACCATGAACTTTGCCGGTTTCCAGTGAAGAAAGCGTTTGAATCAGCATTTCTGGAAGTGTAATATGCAATAACGATGAGTGCTAAAAAGTAAATTATGAGTACTGATGCAATTAAACCGGGACTTAACATTTCGTTGAATTATTTAATGGTTGAAATTACTGTTTCTGCTTCGATAATTCGTGGAGACTTCTCCATTTTGTAGTAGAGGTAAACGTAACATTGTTTTAGTTTTTTCAATTGGGCCAGTTGTTTCGAATTGAAGGATAATTCGTACTGAAACTTGCTTTCGTTTCCGGAATTGTTTTTGTTTAATCCGGCCGGACGAACTAACCTGTAAACTGTTTTCTTTCTGTCCATGCGGGTTAAAGGTTCTGAACTCATGATCAGGTCGGGAAGTGAATCAGCCGAATATCCTTTGGGAATGGAGCATTTAATTGAAACATTGATCTTGATTTTTTGTCGATCTAAGAGCGTTTTTTCGATGTTTCCAACCAAAACCAATTCCTTGTGCTTTGGATAACGATCAATTTTATACTTGCGTTCTGAAGCCTGCTCCCATACCAATTTCTCGTAGTACTGATAATAGCTTTTCGCCGGAATCAAATTGTTCTGATGAAGCGTATAACGACTCATTCTCTTATATAATTCACGTTGTTCCAACAGTTTATTACGCAGTTTTTTGTTCTTAATTTCGGTCAAATTAAACCCTGAATCGACACGGTATAACTTATTCTCAATTAAAGCAAGATGCCCCATAATCAAATCCCTGTTCTTCAGTTGATCTGTTGTAAAAACAAAAGAACGGTCTCCTTTTTCATTTGGCAGTAAATATTGTCGTCCAATGTACGAAGTGTATTCAGGCAATTCCATTCCATACACCTGCTGCAAATACGCATGCAGCGTTGGAGTGAGATCGAGGTGTGAAACGATTTCTTTGGAAGAATAGGCTTCTTTCAGCAAAGGAGAATAAATGATCATAGGAACATGATACTTTGAAAGCGCACTTCGTCGCCACATTTCAGAACCATGATCGCCGGTTAGAATGAAAATAGTGTTTTGGAAGTCGGGACGTTTCTTTAATTCAGCAAAATACTTTTTCAACTGCTGGTCTAAATACATGTATGACCCGAACTGCGCTGCATTTGTATTCAGCATTCCGAAGAATTTACTCGTTTTCTTAATCGACGTGAATTTGGCTCGCGCCAGTTTGGTAAACCGTTCTTTTTCAGGATAAACAAACGGGTCATGTGTACTGATCGTTAAAAGAATATCAAAAGCGGGTTTCTTATGCTGCTTTTTTGAATCACTCAGATTCTGCCGGAACAATGCACCATCCGGAACTCCCCAGGGAGAATTCAAACGTTTGCTTTCTGCTTCCACGGAACGAGTCCATTTATCTGATAATCTGCTAACGGAATGCTGATTCATAAAGCCGCGCATGTTCATATATTCTAACGGAACACCACAATAAAAGCGCGTAGTATATTTCTTCTTCAGCAAACCTAAAACAGACCAATGGTCAGGATAACTCATTTGCTGAAAAACCGTTCCCTCGCCTACATTCGGAACCGAACAAAGTGTTGAGGGGAGTACATTCTGTGTGCGCTGAGAAGTTGAAAGCGTATTCGGGAAGTAGATACTGTTTTTAGCGAGTGAATCAATAAAAGGCAGTAAGTGTCCGGTTAAATCTGCTTTTTCACCAAGCAGGTCCGACGATAATCCTTCCACGATAATAAACACAATCTTTGGCGATTTCCCGTCAGTTGTTTTGTTCATCAATTCGTTCAGCATCGATTTTTGATCGAAGTTCCGGAATAACGGATAATTCCCCGGGGCCAGAGCACCATTTGTGAAAGACGTATCCAGGTCGGCAAATTCATTTCTAAGAACCTGAATCTGTTTCTCTTCCTGCTTTAAATACACCAGCGACGAATTGAGAAACAGCAAAGACACATTTGATTCTGCACCAATGCTCAATGCGCTTTCTTCTTTGTTTGATTGATAATTCGGGAAGAAAACCCACGCCATTATTCCACAGAAAACGAAGAAATATGCCTGAGAAGTCAACATTGTATTTTCACGTTTCGACAAACGACGGAAAACCAGCACAAACAGAACAATGAGCGCTAAGAGTGAGACCACTGTTAAAACGGAGAAACGTTCGCCCAGGCCTACAGTTTTAGACAATTCATCGAGGCTAAAAAAATAAATCGATGAATCAACCAGCTGATGTACGGTTAGAAAATACTCCGTAAATCCGATGTGAATGAACAGGATCAAAGTAATGAGCAGGAAACTGATCCATTTTGCCAATTTCTCTGAAATGTATGAAAGAATTACCCCAAGAAAGAAGAGCGGCAAACTAATCAGCAGCATGAGCCAGCAATCTTCTAAAAATGCCTGTAGGAAATGAACAATGGTGAAATCGCGATCTTCAACCTGGAGCAAACGAACAATGGTGTAACAGCGAATCAGGAAAAGTATTGCAAAAGTTGACAGCAATAAATTCTGAAGAAAAAATAAATAAGCTCTTGATCTGGATTTGGCAACCGACATAAGTCGCAAAGAAACGAAGAACAAAGCAAAGTTTTCATGAAATGCAGATGAAATTGTAACTAATTTCACGCTGATCGGTCTAATTGAAAAACTGTACATGACGAGACTTCTACTCTCTTTTCTTTTATTGACTTCCTTTTATTCTACCGGACAAGTATTAAACGGGACAATATTCGATGAAGAAGGGTATACTATTCCGTTCGCCCGCATTGGAATTGCGAAAAGCACTTATGCAACATTGGCGAACGGTGAAGGAAAATATCAATTGCAGCTCGAACCCGGCACACATATTCTTGAAATTACTTCAAGCGCATACGAAACAGTTATTGATACACTAACAATTGCTGCGGGAACGCAAACAAAAGACTACGTTCTGAATATTTACGGCAAAATGCTTGAAGAAGCCGTGATTACCAAAAGATCGAGAAGAGATCTTGCGAGAGAGATAATGGAAAAGGTCATAGATCAGCGAAAAGACTGGGAGAAAACCCTGGAAGACTACGACTGCAACCTTTACGCATTCAGCAGCATAGAACTGGAAGTTACCGATTCACTTGACCGCGACAGCGTAATTTCCAAGAAGAAGATGAACATTGCAGAATTGTACACACATTCGTTTTTGAAGAACGGAAATCTCTATAAGGACAGTATTCTCGGGAATCTTGATCTATCTGAAAAAAGTCAGAATTCCGCTTCGGTAAGTGTTCAAATTAGCTCTCTTGATGAAAATCTGCAACCTCAAAATGCTCCTGACACCAATCCGTACCTGTTCGTTAACGGATTACAAACAGCAGATATCAATCTTTTCAAAAATCAGTTAGACAAAGAACAGCTGAGTTTCCGTCCGCTCATTTCTCCCTTAGCCTACAACGCTTTTGTCTATTATATTTTCATTCTCGAGGAATCCTTCTTTGACAATACCGGACGCGAGATCAATAAAATAACGGTTACGCCGCGTTTCAAAGAAGAAGGACTCTACAGCGGTACATTATACGTTTCCAACGACAACTTTCATGTGCTTTCGGCTGATCTTGAAATCAACAAAGGAGCGCTGAGTTTTTTCAAAGAAATGCATATTCTGACTGATTATACCGAAGACGGAGACCGTTTGTATCCGGCAAGAAGAGAATACAACTACGTGATCAAAGAAGGACGCAAAACATACAACGGACAAATCCGTTCCATAGTTTCCAATTATCAATTCAAACCGGCAGAAGTGAAACCGAACTTCTGGCTCTCGGAACAGGTAGAACACCCGGAAGCTTATGACCGGGATAGTCTTTACTGGCTGGAAAGACGTCCGTTTACACTGAAAGATGCCGAATTGGAATTCATCCAGGAGCAAGATAGTATTAACGCTTATCATGCGAGCGAGGAATATCTGAAGAGCCAGGACAGCACTTACAACACATTGAGTGTTTGGGATTTTCTGTTCAACGGTGTTGGTTTCAGAAACACTTTCAAAAAGCAGGAAATTTATGTTGGAGGACTAATAGAGCAAGTTGTTCCGTTTGGAGTTGGCGGTTACAGGCATCGTTTAAGCGGGAATTATTCGAAAGGATTTAAGAACGGTATGAGTTTCGATGTTCGTCCTACCATAGATTACGGTTTTTACAACAAGGATTTCAAAGGAGAAATAGCCGTTGACTGGCTTTATAATCCGATGCGGTTTTCAAGGATTTACGTTATGGGCGGCGATATCTATGATTTTGTAACCGGTTATCAAAGTATCCAGGGAACATTTGCTCCGGCCAACCGGGTACAAAACCAGAAATTTGAGATTTCGCATTCATTCGAGCTGCTAAACGGATTGTATTTGGAAACAGGTGTTTTCTATTCCAACCGAAAAAGTATTTCCGGGATCAGTTACCCGAGCTGGGTAGAATACTTCGGGAATTTTGCTGCGCCAACCCCGTTTGAAAATTACAGTGTATTTGTTAGTGATATCGGGTTGGAATACCATTTCCGTCAGAAATACATGATTCGTAACAAACAGAAGATCATTATTGGCAATCAATGGCCCGTTGTGAATCTGAATTACAAAAAGGGAATTCCAAAAGTTCTGGGCGGTCAATCGGATTTTGATTTCATGGAGCTACGGATACGTGACGAGATCAATCTCAAAACAATGGGGAGTTCGGAATATAAATTTACAGCCGGAAGCTTTATGAGAAAAAAAGATCTGCGTCTGATAGAATACAAATATTTCCGTACTTCCGATTTCCTGTTCTCCAACCCGCTTAACTCACAGCAATTGCTCGACACTATGCTCAGCACAGGCAACAATTACTTTTCATTTAATTACATCCATCATTTCGAAGGATTTTTCCTGAACAAAGTCTGGGGAATTAACCGGTTGAAGCTGGAAGAAACAATTGGCGGAAGTTTCCTTGGAATTCCCGATGCAGGTTTTGCCCAGGCAGAATTGTATGTTGGCCTGGAACGCAAGATCCGTATCCGCAAACAAGTCTTTAAAATTGGTGTTTACGCAGTAACCGCAGATTCTTCCTTCGATTCAATGAAGTTTACCTACAAGTTCGGAATCAATTTCTATAACAGCTTTTACAAGAAGTGGGATTATTAACCGATAGCAGATCTTTCGATCGCTATGAGAGGAGAGGAAATCTGAAAGTGGAAAGTGGAAAGACCTTAATCTGAGTTAGAGCGAGGATGAAAGCTCAGAGAGTTTAACTTCCTGAATCATTTTTCTTTTTTAAATTTGGATTCATAGAATCATCTAAATGAAAAAAAATCTTCTTTGCACCCTGCTCCTATTCATCTATTTGAATAGTTACGGTCAAAACAATTATCCTGGTATCCTGGTTATTTCCCCGTACAGTACCACATCTGGTCTGGACCTGAAAAAGGAAGAAATAAAGCTAATCGAAAATTGCAAAAACGAAGCTTTAAAAAAAGAAGAATACTCTAAAGAAGCTGCGTTTGAAATCAGAACTGAAAATGTAAAATCTTCTGTCTATTCTGAAATAAACTTCCTGAAAAACATGACTCTCGAGCGCTATCCAAGTCATCTGGCTTATGAGATGCTCGGATACAGATTCTTCCAGGCATTCAAAACAACTCTGATTTTGATTGATACTCAAAGATGTGACGGACTATTAGATTCATATCGTTCAATTGCTAAACGAAACCAAATACAATTTATAGTAAATCCGAAATCGGTGAAGCTTTACAGTAAGTCAAATAAAAAAATGGCTGAAATAACTTATGAAGTTTATGACGCGGGATCAGATTCAATCATATTCAATAAAACATCAATCGGGACCAGCGAGAATAACGGGTTTGAATATACTTGTTCTGACGGCTCCATATTCTGCTGCATCAGTAACGCTCATGCAAATGCCGAGCAAGGACTAATTCAAGCAATAGCCAAACATCTTGAAAGTAATAAGAATATTGAATCAATAAGCAAGGCTCAGGAAGAGATTCTTTTATCCAAAATGAATGGAAAGCAGGTGAAATCCGATTTTTTTCAGAAGTCACTTGACTTAAATGAATGGGAAGTATATCCGGCTTCTATTTACTTCCAGCTCTTTAACGCCGATAGCACAAAATTCACTTTTTTAGCCATTGTCGAGGTGGAAGACAATGAATATTTCAAATTCGATGCAAAACGGTTAGATGGAATTCTATACAACAACCAATGGTATATTGATGGAAGTGCCAACACTTTTTTTTCTGCTGAAACGCTGGATGATGCGAAATTAGAATTTATGATGCAGGAATTGTCGAACGACTATTTTATCAATCATACAACTTCAGAAAACCCCGAATACTGGCAGCAGAATACATTTGAAGTAGTAGAATCGCAGATGGAAAAAAATCGTGAGGAAGTTGAAATAATGAGAAAGCATTTGGCAGATCCGAATGCAAGCGCCCACGACAAAGAAATATGTAAAATTAGCATAGAGCGCTATGAAGAAGAAGATGAATTAAACAAACAATATTTCGGAATACCTGAAATTATAGCTGACCAGCTAAAGGATGAAATGGATGAAAGAAACGAGTTGTTTGCCACTACATTTTTTGACCGGAATATTGAAACATTCTATGAACGAAGTAGAGGTAAAAACAATATAAAATCCTTTGAATCTCCGCATCCTTCAGAGAATTTATTGATTTTTCCCGATCACCAGAAACAAGTTCTGGTGCCAACTGTTCAAATCCTGACCAATGGCAAAAAGAAATTGGTTTACTACCTTTTCTTATCGAATGAAAACTTGTCTTATGAAGTCTATGAATGGACATACTTCAAACCGGAAGAACCTCTGGACCCTAATTATTACAGTTCACTGGTCATGGATCAGTTGGAACGCATTTGTAATTGGAATTACGGATACGACACTTATAACAACGAAGCCTTCTGGGATCTCAAAGTACTTCCAAAAGAAAACGGAGAATACTTATTCCTACGAAAACTTGAGTAACGCTGGAAAACTAAATAACCAACGTTTCTCCGCATTCGCAAAGCCAAAAGATACGTTCGAAAAGCAGGAAAATTGATCCGCTGTCAAACGTGACAACTCATTCTAAGGGCGTGACGCGGCATGCTGAGAACGGAACGCTTCAATCTAAAGACGTGACAACACATTCTAAGAGTTGATCGCGAGGTTCTAAGGACGTGACACGGCATTCTAAGACCTGAACGCTTCAATCTAAAAGCGTTACGTGGCTTTCCAAAGATGTTTCGCGGTGTTCTAAGAGATGATCACGGAGTTCTAAGGATGTGACGAGGCATTCTAAAGGAGTGACGGGACGTTCTAAAGAAGTTTCGCGGTGTTCTAAGAGTTGATCGCGGGATTCTAAAGATGTGACAAGGCATTCTAAGAGCCGATCGCGAGGTTCTAAGAACGTGACACAGCATTCTAAGACATGAACCATTCAATCCGAAAACGGGACGCGGCATTCTAAAAGAGTGACGGGAAGTTCTAAAGAAGTTTCTCGTCGATCTAAAGATGTTACACTTCACTCCGGAAAGGGAGAATTTAACCGAGCGTTGAGGAGATAAAAGCAAGTATGCCGGAAGTGGATTTGTAGTGGCATGATTTATCTTGTAGAATCATGAACTTCGGACACAAAAAATTCAATGTGATGAAACGAATAAATGCTTCAGTATTATGCATGAACCAGATTAGGATTGAATGAAAAGCTGCCGAAGAATAAATCTAAACGCACAATGCTCCTGAAGTTGGAAAAGCAAGTAATGAATATTTTCAATTAGCTGATATATATCATTGGAAACATAATTGATTCTGAATATCCTTGTATATTAAATTCCTTTTCCCGGTTTAAACTTAATCTAAGATAAGCGTACTAATTATTCTCGAGTAACACTTTCACTGTTGAATTTGCATAAACTATGAAAAAAGACAAACCTGAAATACTGACAATTGATAACTATTTAGATAATCACTTTATTCATCGTAGTAACTGGTTAAGAGCAACTGTTTTGGGTGCGAATGATGGGATTATTTCATTATCCAGTCTTGCCATAGGAATTGCAACAGCTAGTAACTCAAGAGAACCGATTGTTCTGGCAACCGTTGCAGGTTTAGTAGCGGGAGCATTATCAATGGCTGCAGGTGAATATGTTTCCGTGAGCTCTCAAACGGATACGGAAAAGGCCGATATTGAACGGGAAATTCAAGAGCTAAAAGAAATGCCGGAGCAGGAATTGAACATTTTGGCTCAGATTTACGAAAAGAGAGGATTGAACAAGGAAACGGCTATGCAGGTTGCTATTGAATTGACAGAGCACAATGCTCTGGATGCACACGTAAGAGATGAACTGGGTATAAATGAAGTAAGCCAGGCAAAACCAATACAGGCAGCAATGGCTTCTTGTGGTGCATTTTCAATTGGAGGGGCATTACCGCTTCTGGTTGTTTTGTTCGCTCCGGTTCAGGTAATGGAATATTGGCTGTATGGTTTTACTATTTTATTCCTTGCCTTTCTGGGGATTATTTCTGCCAAAACAGGTGGTTCAAAAGTTTCGAAGGCTGTGCTGAGGATAACTGTTTGGGGAACTTTGGCAATGGGATTATCAGCACTGGTAGGTTATCTTTTTGGAGTGAATGTTTAATAAATTAAAAAAAGCGATATGAATGATGTTCATTTTCATCTGGTTGTAAATCATTTGCCAATTATTTTTCCTCTGGTTGGCGCAATTGTTTTAATAACAGGATTGATTTTCCGTTCGGAGGCAATTAAGCGAACCGGCTATTTTGTTTTTATTTTAGGTTCTATTTCTACTGTTCTGGCTATGTCAAGTGGTGAAGGAGCAGAAGAGGTAGTTGAAGAGATCAAAGACGTATCAGGACATTTTATCCACGAGCATGAGGAAAAAGCCGAACTTTTTGCCTTATTCTCTTATGGTTTGGGATTGATTTCCCTGCTATCTCTTTGGTTCAGCTGGAAACAAAAAAGACTTTCCAAGCCAACAAGCTTGATTGTATTAGCTTTTTCTTTCGTTGTGTTATTCTTCGCGAAACAAACAGGTACTTCCGGAGGTGAAATACGCCATGCGGAAATTCGTGTAAATGGAGTGAAATCCGAAATCGATATGAACAAAACGAATGACTAAACGAAGATACTGCAACGGAGGATCTCATGCCTGTCCGCCGATTTAGATAGGAAATCCTGCGCCAAACAAAAAAGGGAACTCTTACGAATCCCCTTTTCAAAATGTATAGTGATTTGTTTATTGTGCGTTAGCCATTTCAATAAACTCGTCGTAAGAAACTTCTTTTGTATTCAACTTCACTGTTGATTTAAAGAAGTTCATCAATTTCGCTTCAGCCATCATATCGTAGATACGGTTTGCTTCTTCTCTGTTTGATAAAGCCTGCATAGCAGATTTTGTCAATTCTTCATCGCCCGGAGCAGGAATTCCGTATTGAGCAAATTGATTGGCAACCAATCCTTTTGTGTATTCAATTACTTCTGCCTGGTCTAATTTAATATCGTTTGCTTTGAAGATATGTCCCTGGATCAATTGCCATTTCAAATCTTTCGAGTAGCTGTCGTAATCCTGTTCAACCTGTTCTTTTGAAATTGGCTTATCGTTCGACAATTGGATCCAACGCTTTAAGAACTCGTTAGGTAAAGCAACCGGCGTATTATCCACCAAATCACGGTAAACAGCACGAGTTAATAAACGGTCGGAATCATTTGCGAACATTTGCTCTAAGTCGTTAGACATACGTTCACGCAATGCTTTTTCAGAATCAACTGCTCCTTCACCGAATAATTTATCAAATAACTCCTGATTCAAGTCAGCCATTTCCATGCGCTTGATATCATTGATAGTCATTTTATATGAATCTGTATGCTGATCGATTTCATCTTCCTTAATTCCAAGCATTGCCGCTTTGTCCTTAGGTCCTTTAGAAAGTGCAGATGCATTTACAACTACCTGGTCGCCGATTTTCTTTCCTACTAATGATTTCTTTACGGCTTTGTCTTCAACAAACTCCATTGAAGTTGTAGAAGAATGCATAATTCCACCTTCTTTGATAGAACCGTCTTCGTTCAACTCAACAAATTGAGCTAAGATCATATCTGTTTCACCAACCTCATCGGTAGAGATTAATTTCCCGTAACGGCGACGAATATCTTCCAGTTGTTTGTCAACTAAAGATTTGTCGATTTTTACTTTAACGTAATCGTATTTTGATTTGGCAAGCGAATTCAGTTCTATAGCCGGGGCAAACCCGATCTCGTAGATGAATTCAAAATCTCCCGGATTTTCAAAGTCACCTTTTACTTCAGTTCCTTCTTTAGGAATCGGGTTTCCTAAAATTTCCAATTTGTTTTCCTGAATAAACCCATAAAGCGCATCGGAAACCAGTTTGTTCATTTCTTCAGCAAGAATTGCTCTACCGTATTGCTTTTGAATTAATCCCATTGGAACTTTTCCGGGACGGAATCCGGGAATTTTAGCTTGCTTGCGGTATTTTTCCAAAGAAGCATTTACTTTTCCCTGGTAATCTGCTGGAGAAACTGTTACGGTTAATAAACCTGTTTCTGCATTCACATCTTGACGTACTACGTTCATTCTGCTTTTCTTAATTTGTTTAAACAAAAAATGGTCTTCATTTATTGAGAGACCATTTTAGTGCGGATGGAGGGACTCGAACCCGCACGCCTCTCGGCACTAGATCCTAAGTCTAGCATGTCTACCAATTTCACCACATCCGCATAATTATAAAGTACCAGGTACTATTACAATCTATTTCAATTTAAAAGAATTTCGATCAATTCTTTCCCGTTGGGGATACAAAAGTAGCTATTTTCTTAAGAAATTCAAATCTAGCCTCATTTTTTTTGATTTTTTTCTGCGATATCAATCTAAAATCTTGTAAATGAGAGCAAATATCATGTAGAATCTTTTGGTTCAATATGAGATCTGCATAAATACACCAGGAATGTTCTACCAAAAATTTATGCAACACTTCTCTTCATTCGTCACTTTTCCGAATATACTGCGAATAGAAATTAATGCCAAAAATATCGTTCTGCAAGAAGCCGCTAACAGGTAATACTACACTGGCGAATAGTTCATTTAGTTGATTTATCAAACAAAAACGGATGTTTCCCAAATATGACTTTCGTCAGTATTTAAAAATTAAACAAGTCATTATCAACTCATTTAGTTTCACTGGTTTAAGTATAAATATGACCTTCGTCATTAAAGCTTGTTAGTCTGTTCATTAGTAGGTAGTTTCCATCAATCAAAGAAAAAACATTGCCTATGTAAAATACTCTTACTCAAACTATTCATTGGATAATATCAACCATTAATTGTCCCCATTTATTTTTCTCACGAAAAGGCTTAAACAGCCTTTACCCTACCCTTTGATTTCTTCATTTTTTGAAGTTTCATTTTTGATGTGCATGTTCAACTGTACTATGTGGCGATCATTGCCCATAAATCAGCAGTAAACAACACGTCCGCAAACATATTGTATTCACTTTCCAAACTAAGCTTAATCCGCTA
>CAMLIF010000043.1 GCA_946479985.1 uncultured Flavobacteriales bacterium | reverse complement strand
AATTGCAGGGTGCAAAGTGTGTCGTTGATCTTAAATTCCAGTGTTCCGACACTTCTGTAATAAACAATGCGTTCCTGGCTCATCGGCATGATGAAGCGTTTTCCCTTTTTTAACGTCAGTTTTGCCTCAACTATGTATTTCTCGTCAACGGAAAAGTAGCAGATTTCGCCAAGTGTTGCACGTTCTTCCTCGTTCAGAACCTGTTCCATGAACTGTTTGTCGTGAATCTGACGTTCCAGGATCAAACTGTCTTCGTAGCCTTGCTGGCCAAGTGAAAATAGTGGAAATGCAATTCCAACAAGTAAACTTATTATTAATTTCATCATTTTGATTCTGTTTCCCACTCTGTTTTATCTTCCTCCGAATAGTTTGCTCCCAACACGGACCATGGTACTGCCTTCTTCAATTGCTAATGCGTAATCGCCGCTCATTCCCATGGAAATATGTTTGAAAGCCGGATTCAATTTAAAGAAATGACTTTTGATTAGCAAGAAATAGGAGTAAAGGCTCTGGAATTCTCTGCGAACAATTTCTTCGTCGTCTGTGAAGCTTGCCATTCCCATTATGCCAACTATCTCAACGTTATCCAGGTGAACGAAATCACGGTCTTCCAAAATTTCTTTTGCTTCTTCAAACGATAAACCGAATTTGGTTTCTTCGCTCGCGATATGAAACTGCAGGAGACAAGGAATAACGCGATTGTGTTTTTGTGCCTGTTTATTTATTTCCTGCAGCAATTTGTAACTGTCAACTGAATGGATCAAATCTACAAACGGCGCAATGTATTTTACTTTGTTGGTTTGCAGGTGGCCAATCAAATGCCATGAAATATCCTGCGGAAGCTGATCGTGTTTGTCGACCATTTCCTGAACTTTGTTTTCTCCGAACACACGCTGACCGGCATCATAGGCTTCCTTGATAACTTCAACAGGTTTTGTTTTGCTCACAGCAACGAGTGTTACCGAAGCTGGAATTTCCTTTTTCAGTTCCTGAAGTTGTTCTGCAATTGTCATGTTTATTCGTTGATGTTGTAAATGGTTAATCCGCTTCTCATTTTTGGCTCCACCCAGGTCGATTTCGGAGGCATGATCTTTCCTTCGTCAGCAACGGCTTTTACAGCGCTCATTGGAACGGGGTAGAGGAGAAATGCTACTGCTGCATCGTCTTTGTGCAGTTTATCTTTCAATTGTTTGAGATCAATTGTTCCGGGAACAAACTCAATGTCTTTGGATGTTTTCAGATCTTCAATTCCTAAAATAGGTTCTAAAATGAAATCTGTAAGGATTTGTGCGTCCAATTGTTTTACCACATCTTTTGAAGCAAGCACTTCTTCTTTCGGAGTTAACAACAACGCCCGGTAGTTCAGTAAAACAACAATTTCGTGTTCTTTCTTCGGTTTTCGTGCCTTCGGGAGCTCAGTAACGATAAAATGTTCCTTTAATTTGTCAACGAAATTTTCTTCGCTTAAACCATTCAGGTGTTTTACAACTCTGTTGAATTCAATGATCTCCAATCTTTTTTCATCGATCAGATAAGCAAGGAAATAATTGCAGTTATCGCCCTTCGCACAGTTTGTAGCATACAAATGATCTTTCAAACGGGAACTGGAAGCCGAGCGGTGATGTCCGTCGGCGATATACAATTCCTCCATCGGTTCAAACGCATCTACGAGTAGTTTCAGGTGTTTTGGCTGAACAACCCACAATTCATGCTTGATGCAATCGGTGGTTGAGAATTCGTATTCCGGTCTGTCGCTGGTGATTTCTGCTAAAATAGCATCTAAAATGGCCGACGATTCGTGGGCTAATAAAACCGGCTCCGCATTGAAGCCGGTAATATTTAAATAATTCGTAAACATGGTTTCACGCGATGTAAGCGTTGCTTCATGTTTTTTGATAGTATCTTTTTGGTATTCATCAATACTAGCTCCGGCAATTACTCCTGTAAATTCATGACCGTTTTTCGTTTGGCGGTAAACATAACAAGTTGGTTCCTCATCCTGGATAAAAATTCCCTGGGCGTTGAACTGTTCATAGCGTTGTCTTACTGCCTCAAAACGTTCTTCGGAAGAGGCTTTCGCCAACTGTTGGCGATCAACTTCCGGGTGAATGATGTGAAGGAATGTGTACGGATTTTCGTCCAGTTTTGCTCTGAGAACATGTTTGCGATATGCGGCAAGCGGTCGTGTTGAAACCAATTGTGCTTTGTCGCGGGTTGGACGAACTGCTTTGAAAGGATGAATACGCGCCATTTATGCTAAAACTTGTTTTCCGAATTGAGCAATAATCAGGTTTGCCAATTCCAAACCAATTCTATCCTGAGCTTCGTTTGTAGCTGCACCAATATGTGGTGTAACGGCAATTTTATCGTGCGAAAGCAATTCTTTCATCGGGTTTGGTTCGTTTTCAAAAACATCCAACCCGGCAAAAGCAATTTTTCCTGCATCCAAAGCTGCGATTAAAGCTCTTTCATCAATTACACCGCCACGAGCAGCGTTTACGATTCCGGCACCTTTCTTCATCATGTCGAATTCTTTTGCACCAATTACCGCTTCACCGCTTGATTGTTTCGGAATGTGAAGTGAAATGTAATCAGCATTCGGTAATTCTGCCAAAAGATCTGAAGTGCTTTCAATTTTCACTTTGAGCTCACCATATCCGGGGAATGGTCCAACCGGAATTTCAATTGTAGCAGGATGATTGTTGATTGCTTTCACGTTCATTCCACATCCTAAAGCGTAAGAAGCCAATGACTGGCCAATACGACCAAAACCAACAATTAGTAAAGTCTTTCCACGTAATTCAACACCTTTTCCGTATTGTTTTTTCAATGCAGAAAAATCACCCGTTTCCATGTGTTTGAACGAATGATGTAAAGAACGTGAAATGGCGAATAAATGTCCCATCACCAATTCTGCAACAGATTGCGAAGACGAAGCCGGAGTATTGATTACAGTTCTGCCGTTTTCACGTGCGTAAGCCACATCAATATTGTCCATTCCAACGCCGCCACGACCGATCAGTTTCAGGTTCGGACAGGCATCGATTACTTCTTTTCGTACAGTTGTTGCACTTCGAACCAAAACTATTTCAATTCCTTCTTCATTGACATAATTTGCCAAATCCGTTTGATCAACTTTATCTGTTATAACTGTGAATCCTGCTTGTTCTAAAGCAACTTTTCCTTCGTTCGAAATTCCGTCGTTTGCTAATATTTTCATTATCCGTGTTTTTGAGCAAATTGTTTCATTACGTCAACCAATACCTGAACGCTGCTTAATTCCAATGCATTATACATAGAAGCGCGGTATCCGCCAACAGAACGGTGACCGTTAATTCCGATAATTCCTGCTTCTTTCCAGGCTGCATCGAAATCAGCAGACAATGCGTCGTTCGTCAACAAGAAGTTTACATTCATTTCAGAACGATCTTCAGTTGCAACTGTTCCCTTGAATAAAGGATTGGCATCAATTTCAGAATACAACAAGTTCGCTTTAGCCAGGTTACGTTCACCCATTGCTTTTACACCACCGTTTGCAAGCATGTGACGAAGGTTCAGCATAGAAACATAAACAGAGAAAACAGGCGGAGTATTCGACATGGAGTCCTTATCAGCATGCGTTTTCAAATCTAAATAAGAAGGCATGAACGGAGAAGTAGATTTCCCAAGTGCACTTTTCTTCACGATGTATAACGTTGCTCCGGCTGGCCCAAGATTTTTCTGAGCTCCGGCGTAAATCAAATCGAATTTGGAAGCATCAATTTCCTTTGAGAAAATGTCAGAAGACATATCACAAACCAAAGGAACATTGCATGAAGGGATTTCTTTGAACTGTGTTCCGTAAATAGTATTGTTCGAAGTGTAGTGGAAGTAATCAACATCACTTGGAACGATTACATTTTTAGGAATGTAGCTGAAGTTTTTGTCTTCAGAGGAAGCAATCACGTTTACATCAACGCCAACTTTCTTCGCTTCCTTGATTGCTCCTGAAGCCCAGGTTCCGGTATTCATGTATGCTGCTTTCTTCGTGTCGCGCATCATGTTTAATGCCGCAATAGTGAATCCGAGCGATGCACCGCCCTGCAGATAAAGTACTTCGTACTCGTCTGAAAGACCCAACGCTTTTTTCACCAGGTCTCTGGCCTCCTGCATTACAGCTTCGTAGTCTTTGCTGCGGTGAGAAACCTCCAGAATAGATAATCCGTTCCAGTTTAAAGCCGCTTCAGATGCTTCTTTGAGCACTTCTTGAGGTAAGATACATGGTCCGGCCCCGAAATTGTGTTTTTTCATTGGTAATTTATTGTTTAACAAATAAAAAAAGCTTCCCATTTTGAGAAGGGAAGCTTAATTATTTGTTTGTGTTACTGACATAATGTCTAAACTATTTTTCAGTTGTGTCTTTTTTCGTTGTTGCTTTCTTAGCTGCGGGAGCTTTCTTCTCTGCTGCTACTTTAGGAGCTGCTGCTTTTTTTGCTGCCGGAGCTTTTTTCTCTGCTGTTTCCTTCTTCTCAGCTACTTTTTTTTCTTTTTTGGGAGCAGCTGCTGCAACTACCGGAGTTGCGGATTTGCGTTTTCTCGAGTTTCCGTATGAACCGTTAACGCGCTTACCTTTTGCTGTTTTAATATCTCCTTTTCCCATAGTTTCGATTATTTGTAAGCAAATATAGCCAATATTCAACTACCGGAAATTGAATTTCAAGTTTTTTACTGATAATTTTCAACTATCTACTTTTGATTAAGTTCTGCTAAAATTCGCTTCTCTAGTTCACGCTTAACAATGGTGCCGTTTCGCATGTATTTCTGACACCATTTCAATTTAATCTGATCTATTTCTTCATCACTTAATTTCCAGTTGTTTTTACTCTCTTCCAATCTTCTTCTCAGAGCCTGTAAGGTAAGTGCCACGGAAACCGAAACATTGAAGCTTTCCGTAAATCCGTACATCGGAATGGCTACTTTATAATCTGCTACTTCACGAATTTCATCTGAAATTCCTTCCCATTCAGTACCGAATGAAAGCGCCAGGGGCTGATCTAACGGAACATCGAAAATAGAGTAGGCGTCGGCATCCGGTGTAAGCGTTGCAATTTTATATCCTTTTGTTTTTAATTTGCTCACGGCGTCCATTAATGGAGAATCCCCGTCATTATAATTGAAAAGATCTACCCATTTACCTGCCCCGCGTGCAATATCGCGCTGAACTTTGTATTGGTTTTTACTCTCTATAACATGTAGTTCCTGTATTCCGAAACAATCGCAGCTTCTCAAAACGGCGCTGGCATTGTGTTCCTGGAAAATATCTTCGAGCAAAACGGTTAAATAACGGGTTCTGTCGGCGGCTATGGAATCGAATAATTGTCCTTTTTCTTCGGGGATGAGTTTATAGAATTCTTCGAGGAGACGTTTGTTCATGGGTGCAAAGTTAATCACCAAGGTCGAATGCTGGTTCTTCTAGAACAAATTCGGGAGATTTGACGTAACTGGCTTCTATCTCATGCGTTTTTTTGTCTTCACCAATCACTTTTGCCCGAATGGTTATTTTGTTATTTGTCTTTAGTTTTTTTACTGCGCTTAAATACTCCTTTGGCAGCTGATTCCCAGTTCCTTTAAAAAGTTTTTTACCAACCGAAACTTCCCAGCTAAGCACTGTAAATCTATAGTCGAGAAAAACATCCGAACCATATTTCGGGAATAACATGGTTTCTTTAGGATTAAAATAATCATTAGGTTCACTACCTCCGAAGAAGAGCGCGGGTGCCGGTAAATCTTTCCACATGAATTCAATACTCGCTACTGTGTCCGATGCAATACTATCTCTTGCTTGAATAACTTTTATTATTCCACCTATATAATCTGTTTCTGTTGATGTAAGAATAAAATTGTGAGAGGGTAAGCGATTCCCTGCTTCATCAGTATTTGACAACTTACAACCATAGCCCGATATTGTATATGGTGCGTCGTTCATTCCAGCGAATGTAATTTTACATGGATTATCTACGTGACGATACATTACGAGATACTTCGAATTCGAAATAATAACTAAATCGTCTTGTGAAAGAACAAATTTCGTTGCTATGAGTGTAAGGGTGAGGAGGAGGATTTTGTTCATGGGTACAAATTTAGTAATTAGTGAATAGCCATTAGGCAATAGTTTGATTAAACCTGATTTTACTATTGCCTGTTCACGAATACGTAATTGCTGTTCATAAAAAGATGCCCCGGCCCACCGAAACAGACCAAGGCATCTTTAATTCCGTTTCCCTGAGTTTGGCGCCAATCCAGCTCAATGATCACTCAGTATTTCTTAGTTTCGTCAGTTCCATTTATCTGCCTCAAGCCGAACGGTTTCTATATAGCACATCAGTTGCTTCGAAATAACAGGTAAGCAAATCACAGAATTGTTTTAAAACAAACCGTTACCTGATCACTTTGACTGTTTTTGTCCAGCCACTGTTTCCGGTGATCTGCACAAAATAGATTCCCCGGGAAGAGTTTTCAGGTTCTCAAATCGGGATTCGAAACGCATCTTTAATTTATGAGATAAAGCTACATCAGTCAGATCTGATTCATTTGTACAAAACTGCTAATTTTTGTGAGAGCGAAAATTCCATGATATCACGAAACATAAATAACGTGATATTGGGATATCGTTATAACGAATTCATTAAAATCAGCTATCCGGATATCATGTTAATTAGTTTTTACCCGTTGTTTTTCCGAATCGGAAGCGCCCATTAAACCTGAACCTTATTTAGAGTGTGGTGATAAAATTGTTGCTGATGTATTTAGTCGGGGAAACTCCAAAGTGTTTTTTGAATGTTTTACTGAACGAGAAAATATCTGAAAAACCCGTTGAAATGGCAGCATCAGACACAGAATGATCTGATTTCAAAAGCTGGGAGGCTGATTTTAATCGGCGCGATAAAATGTATTGATAGGGTGATAATCCAACCATTTGTTTAAAGAGTCGAAAGAAATGGTATTCCGACATACCCGCAACAAGGGCAATTTGCTCTACGGTTAGGGGTTCTGTATAATGAAAGTCGATGAAATCTTTTCCTTTTAATACCTGCCGACACAAATCGCGGCGTGTTTCGGCTTTTACACTTGGAATAGATTGAAGCTGTTTGAAAACCTGAACCTGGTCTGCCACTAACCGTTCTGTTAATTCATAAAACAAATCTTCGGTAATCTCGTCAGCAGAAAACAAACCGGTATTGACTTGTCCGCCAATTTCAATCAGCTTCTTTCCAAGTATTGTGTTTGAAGCATGGTATTGATTCTCCAGGAAATGCTCAGTGTAGAAAAAATCGGAAAGTCCAATATCGGAAATAGGGGTGTCGGGAGCTTGCAGTGTGGCAATTACATCTGCAATCATTTTATTGGAAATGTTCAGGCACATTCCTTTTACCGTTTTTTTGCTGTCGATGGTCACACTGCCTTCTTTCTCACCGTTCAGTAGAATATAGCTTCCGGGAGAGACCGCGAATTTTTTGTTGTTAATGGTGTAGCGTTCAACTCCTTCACAGACAAATTTAATTCCGAAACCATACGAGCCAATTGGCCGCTCAAATTCTTTGAGAGAAGACAAATTGAAGATATTTCCCTGGCAGCCAAAGTTTACAATCTTTTGATCGTCTTCGTAGAAAGAAGGATTAGACTTATTCATGAGTAGTTTCCATTTATTCTCTTCAGCGTGGTGCGGTTGATGATAAACTTCGACCAATTTATTTAAAATAGAGTCCGATCGTTTGAAATTTATCTGAAGTGTAAGGATGAGTGAATGAAAGGTGTGAAACGGCTAGGGATCCGCTACAACGGACAACCCATGAGGATTTATATCCGCTTTATGGTTTTTGGAAGCTGCAGTTCTCCGGGAATAGGTACACTTCCGTCAAAATAAACCTCGTCGGCATAGATAAACTTATTCTGATTGTTCCATTCACCAGCACATGCGCCTTGAAACGATGCAACAATTTGCTGTGTTTTAACATCAACTACTGCGCACATGTAGTTCTCATGCAAAAAACGCGTTTCTCCATCTTCAGCATAGCCAATAATAATGTCGTCAATAATGATATAACGTTTGTTCGGTGAAACACTAATGAAACTGTACATGCTGCTTGCGCTTGAATGATCTTTAATAACCTGCGGGATGCCGTCAATGATAATTACAGGATCCCGGAGCATATCGAATTCCGTGTCTATGGTAGTGAAAGCAAATTCATACCCTTTTGAGATTTCGAATTTGCCATAAGGATATTCCGTTTGTGCAATGCTTGCTGTTGTGCAGGTAACCACAAGAAAGAATGAAAATATAAAATGTCGATAACGCATAACTTCATACAAAAGAAAAATCCCTTCCACCGAAGCAGAAAGGATTTTTCAATCGAAATATAGAATTTCTTAGTTAACTGCTCCGGAAAGCTCAGCACCTGCTTTGAAACGTACAACGTTCTTAGCTGCGATTTTGATTTCTTTTCCAGTTTGAGGATTACGACCTGTTCTTGCTTCACGCTTAGATACAGAGAAAGATCCGAATCCTACTAGAGAAATACGGTCACCACCTTTCAATGCTGTTCCTGTTGCGCTTACAAATGCGTCCAATGCTTTTTTTGCATCTACTTTAGACAATCCTGCTTCAGAAGCAATAGCGTCAATTAATTCTGCTTTGTTCATAGTTTGGTTTTTAAAAATGTTTCTATTTAATTACACAGCAAATTTAGGCGAATACTGTTACCAGCAAAGGACTAGAGCGAAAAAGTGCTGTTTTTGTTGATAAAAACGGCGTTTTGTTGATAAAGCCCCCGTTTTTAAAGGGTTTTACGACCAAATACCTTATTCGTTCGATGAATTATTGGTTGATTTTCCAGTCGGAAATCTGATTTCCAACCAGCCAATCGCGTGTTGTCATGCGCTTTTTACCCTCCATTTGCCATTCCAGAACTTCCAATACGCCATCTTTTAACTGAATGTAAAAGGCATCTTTGGTACTCCACATCTCGTGTAAAAGTTTATTGGTTGTATGGATAATCCGTGTTTCGAAGAACTTTACGGTTTTTAATTCACCTTTTGCATTGGTTAAGACTGACCATGCTGCAGGGTATGGCGATAAACCGCAAATCAGCTGATGAACCGTTTTTATGTCCGCGTTCCAATCGATCTTCGTGTTTTCCTTAAATAGTTTCGGTGCCGGACGATTCAAGCTTCCTATCATTTCACGCTGCGGAATAGTTGCAACATTTCCCGAGGCGATCTGGTCCAGGGTTTCCACAACCAGTTTACCGCCTTCCGGAATCATTCTGTCATGCAGACTTCCGGCGCTTTCGTTTTCAGAAATGCTTAATTCTTTTTGAAGAATGACCGAACCGGTATCTATTTGCTCATCTATAAAGAATGTGCTCAGTCCTGTTTTTGTGTCGCCGTTCATAATTGACCAATTGATCGGAGCAGCTCCGCGATAATCGGGCAGAAGAGATGCGTGTAAATTTAATGTTCCCTTTTCTGGCATTTTCCAAACTATTTCCGGTAACATTCGGAAAGCAACTACTACAAAAACGTCGGCATTCAAAGCTTTCAATTCTGAAATGAAAGACTTATCCTTTAACGAAACAGGCTGAAGAACCGGAATTTTGTAGTTCTTTGCTCCGACTTTAACAGCACTTTCGTGCATTACCTGACCTCTTCCTGCAGGTTTATCTGCAACAGTTACCACTCCAACAACTTCGTGCTGAGATCTCATTATTGCATCTAAAATACCAACCGAAAACTCTGGTGTTCCCATGAACACAACACGTAACTTACTCATAAAACTTGTTTTTTTGTCCAGTTAAAAAAGCGTAGATAAAAGAGAGAGGCAGCTCCCATTACTATAAAGTAAACATATTCTACCAACCAAATGTGCTTTATTTGAAATTTATAAACTTTTATGAATAAGTATGCTGTAGTCAAATAGGAAGCGGTCGCCAGACATTCTACAAGAAAAGTGACTCTGGTATTCTCGCTGGCGCTGATGGTTTGAAAGTAAACACTTACGACGGCGTAAAGTAAAATTGATCCGCTCACCATTTGCAGAATAACAGCGCTTTTTTGAATGTGTACCGGGTTGCTGTTTACCATGGATACCAGGTACTCCGGATATAATACTGCGCCATGGAATGTAACCACCAGGAAAAGAACAGTCATCAACTGAATGCGGCGCTGGATGGTTGGCAATAGATGATATTCTTTTGCGCCCAGGTATTGTGCAATGTATGTTTTGGTTGCTGCTGCAAATCCCCAAACAGGAATAAACGCGAGAAAGTAGATATAACGAATATTTAGAGAAACACTCAGATTATCGCCCCCCATTTGTTCAATCCAGTTAAAGAAAACGGTCCAAACAGCTAAAGCAACTAATCCCTGCATTAAAAGAGGTAAGCCAACTTTGAGATTCTCTTTCAGCTGAACTGTCTGCAGTTTGAAATGTTTGTATAACCGATACTCAGTGTACTTTCTTCGATAAAGCACCGTTCCGAAAATAAAGAACATACCGCAGAACTCAGAGCAGGCCGAACCCAAAGCTGCACCTTCCAATCCCATTTCCGGAAAACCAAATTTACCGAATACTAGTAAATAACCGAATAAGGCATTTGTAGACGCTGTGATTGCTGCAGTATATAAAACGAGTTTGGTTCTTCCTTCAGCTAAATAGGTTGCCTGGATACTTAAGGTCATAATTGCCGCCCAGAAACCATAACTTCTGACTTCTAAAAAGCGCTGCTCGGCATCCCGTAATTCCGGATTCTTGACCATTCCGTCCAGTACAGAAGGCATTATCAGAAATACAACCGCAGTAACCACAGCCGCAACAACCAACAATAAGATTGTATTGTTCTGAAAAACGGAGACGAATCCTTTAGTGTCTTTTTCACCGATCTTTCGGGCCATGAGAATTTGTGATCCATCGTTTAATCCCACAAATAACATGTAAAGTGTAATATACCACATACCTGCGCCGCCTGCTGCTTCAAAAGCCAGTTGACTGTAATGACCGAGATATCCGGCATCAGTAATGGAGATGATAGATTGGATGAAACCGCTCAGCATCATTGGCAGGGCGACCTTCAGAATATTCTTGTAACTGATGTCTAACATGATATGTATAGAATGATTAGTTCACCTGAACCATCAATCCTTTTAAGTATTCGCCTTCCGGATGAAATGCCGAAATGGGGTGATCTGCCGGCTGATGAAGCTGGTGCAAGATCTTAACTGAACGACCACTTTCTATAGCTGCAGCAATAATTGTATTTGTAAATAGTGTTTTGTCTACAACCTGGGAACAAGAATAAGTCATTAACAATCCTCCCGGTTTAATATGCTGCATAGCCATGGCGTTCAGGCGTTTGTAGCCCTGAACGGCCTGGTGACGTTTGTCGCGGTGTTTTGCAAAGGCAGGCGGATCAAGAACAATAATGTCGAATTGCTCACCTAAATCGCGAATAAAACTCATTGCATCTGCAACAATGCTTTGATGTTTTGCTTCAAACTTATTCAGGATAATATTGTCGTCAGTTAATTGAATGGCTTTTTTTGAACTGTCCAAAGAATGAACTTCAGCTGCTCCTTTATTCAATGCTGCACAGCTAAAACCACCCGAATAACAAAATGTGTTCAGAATTTTCTTGCCTGAACTGTAATGCGCCAAAAGACTTCTGTTTTCACGCTGATCGATGAAGAAACCTGTTTTTTGCCCGGTAATCCAGTCTATATTATAAAGTACTCCGTTTTCTTTCGCGATGTGAGGCACCTCTACAGAACCAAAAAGGTATTCATCAGCAGTTTCTACTCTTCCCGGAAGTGTTTCCTTCGACTTGTGGTAAATTGCGACTAATTTTTCCTTCAAAGTGTTTTGCAAAGCCTGAGAGATAAATGCGATGTTTCTCCACATTCCGGCGCTGTGACATTGAATTACTGCAACACCGTTGTAAAAATCTACGATCAACCCCGGTAAATCATCGCCTTCGCCATGTACCAGGCGGAAAATATTGTTGTCTTCGTTCAGTAAATTCAGCGCCATACGAAGATCAACTGCCTTCTGAATACGGTCGTTGAAGAAATCCTGATCGATTTCCTCTTCCTTAAAAGTCAAAACGCGCACAGCAATTGAACCGTGGTTGAAATGACCCACAGCCAAAACATTCTTTTGTTTGTCAACAACCTGAACTACAGTTCCGTCTTCCAATTCTTCGGGCATTCTTTTCAGTGCTCCGGAGAAAATCCATGGGTGACGACGTTCTATGGTTTGTATTTTTTGTGCTAAAAGCTCAACTTGAGGAATCATTCCGGATTTTTTTGGCAAAGATAGCTTAAGGGAATTGAAAATTGAGAATTATAAAATTGAAAAGGTTTTGCTTTCTGACATTTAGTTACTTTTCAATTCTCTTCCGATAGCTATCGGGATTACATTTTCAATTAATTACATTTGCACTCAAAATAACACTATGTCATACATCATTCATGTTTACTTAAAGAATGCATCTTACTCAGAAGAGTACGCGAACGAAAATCACAAGGGAGAGGACTCGCCTGAGAATATTCGTTATGAGTGGGAAGATGAATTTGCTGTTCGTGGTGATATTACGGAGATAGAAACGAAACGAAACGCTGAATACACTTTATCAGGAGAGAAAGGTGAAGACGATGTGTTTCATGTAGTTTTCGATGATGTTTTTATTTTTCATTTTCATACGAAAGACGGAATTACGCCACTTGTTTTCCCTGAAAGCGCTGTTGATGAATACGAATTGGATAAAGATCGCAAGAAACTGCGTGTTTATTTGAACGATGATGAGTTGATAGAGAATCCAATTCCCGGAATATATCTTCTTGGCAATAAATTCCCCAAAGAATTACGCGGTTAATGCTCGAAATCAAAAATCTGGGTATTTCCTATTCAAGGGAGATCTTAAAAGATCTCAACTTCACAATTGAGTCGGGTTCCATTATTGGCATTGTTGGAGCGAACGGCGAAGGGAAATCTTCACTTTTGCGGATTTTATCCGGACACCAGGATGCTACAGCCGGCGAAGTACGCTGGAACGGAAAACAGGTTCGCGGGCCGCAATACAATTTAATTCCCGGACATCCCGATATTCAATTAGTCAACCAGGATTACCAGCTGGATTTATTCCATACCGTGCATGAAAATGTGAAACACGGAATGTCATACCTGTCTAATGACATACAGGAAACGTTTTCTTTGGAATTACTTGAACTCGTGAATCTGACACATTTGGCTAAAGAAGAAGCGCGCCATTTATCGGGCGGAGAAAAACAGCGTTTAGCTATTGCACGTGCCCTTGCTTCAGAACCGGATGTTTTACTGCTCGATGAACCCTTCGCACATTTAGATGCGCATTTGAAGTTGAAAATAGGTTCATATTTGCAGGAATTGGCACGAGTTCGAAAACTGATCGTTTTGCTGGTTTCTCATGAAGGAAAAGAAGTAATGGAATGGTGTAAGGAAATTTACTTTTTGGCAAACCAACGCATTTTGCGTAAGGCGAGTCCTGAGGAATTTTATTTCCAGCCGACCAATGAATACGAAGCAGCTTTTTTCGGCGAAATCAATAAAGGAAAGATAGATGGAACTGAATGTTTGTTCCGTCCGATAGAATACAGAAAGCACAAAACTCTGGGGGAGAAAGTGAAATTGGTATCTTCTCAATTCTGCGGTGTTTATTATAGAAATATTGTTCGCGTTTCAAAGAATACAGCCTGGGTGTTGTATAGTTCCAAGCCCTTCGCTGAAATTAGCTATATTCGGGTAAGTAAAAAATCAAAATAGAGTGAAAAACAGGGTAAAAAAATTGATTCAGATCATCAAACAAACGTTCGTTGAGTTTTTCGAGGAAGAACCTTTTTTTCACGGAGCTGCTTTGGCGTACTATACTGTGTTTGCAATGATTCCGTTGATTTACCTTGCAATTGTTAGTTTCGGCGCAATTGTAGGGCAGGATTCCATATCGGAAATGATTGAGAGTGTTTTACATGATCAGATCGGACTCCAGGATTCTTCCGGAATTATGCCTTTTTTGAAGGAATTGAATATTGGACAGGGAACATTCATCTCAAACCTGGTCAGTATTATCACCTTGTTGTTTTCGAGTTCGGTTTTGTTTTCGTCGCTTCGAACAAGTATCAATGAATTTTATGATGTAAAAGTAGAAATCGAATCGCGCTCAAGACGGTTCGAATATACGGTAGGGACAAAACTTATCTCTATTTTACTGCTGGCAGTTTTCGGAATGGTGTTCATTACATTGTATATGGGCGAAACATTTCTCATGTCGGCAATAACCGGTTTGTTTGGCGATCTGAACGGGTTCGAAGATTTCATTCTTTCTTCACTGGTGAATATTTTATCTGTTTTCACGAACGTTGTTTTGTTTGCACTAGTATTTAAATACGTGAATGACGGCGGCGTAAAATGGAGTTATGCCTTCAAAGGAGCTGTGTTCACGGCTATTTTGCTGTTTATCGGACAACTACTAATCAAATACTATTTGACAAATTACTTCTTCGGAAGCAAGGCCGGTGTGGCAGGAACGTTATTAGTAATTCTTTTATGGATGTACTACACTTCCCAAATCGTTTTCCTCGGCGCCAAATTCACCAAAATTGTTGCTGTTTTCGATAATCACCCGATAAAGTTCAAGGGGAGGAAACTGACGGTTATTAAGGCTGTTCCGAAGGAGGAAGGGAATAAATAAGGAAATAAGGGCGAATGGTTCAGATTGTTTTACTTTTGACCTTCAAAAAACTATTTATGAAAAACCACTTAATTCTCTTCTTTGTCTTTGTAATCCTTTCTCAATCAAAAATATTCTCACAAGGATTTAAAGTTGGACCTGTTGAACTCGTGAGTTATGGTTTTGATGGTGTTTACCCATTAGAAGATAAATCTTTCTTTGTTGCTCATTATGACAGAATGTTTGGTACTACTCTGAAATTAACGCATCACACCAATTTCGAAAAAGACAATACTTTCAATATAGCTCCTAATGATTGTGGTGTTATGGTTATTGGAGGGAAAGTTTTTGTTTTTGAAAAAAATAAGACAAAGGGTCTATGGAGTATGTCGACTCAGGAATATGACAACAATTGTATGCCGGTTGGAAATTCGAAAGAGCTGATTTCTTATGAACGAAATTCATCAGGGGAAATTGTTAACGAAAATATTATTCAATCTTTGAATAAGAATTTTTTTGCTGTTTACTATGAGATAAAAACCGAAGATCAAATCAAATTTGTATTCAAGATTTATGATAAATCATTTAAGCTGTTAACAGAAGGAACGGTTAAGTCTAATTTCGATAAAATTCATCACAGATTTTTTCATAAACTACTCTCAGATAGTGGTGATCTCTATTTTACTGTTAATCCTATTGAAGTTGGTGGACTTTATGTTTGGAAACTTGAAAATAATGAGCTAAATGAAATAAAAATCAGTGTCGATGAGAAAAAAGTTTATGATTTGCTAGTTGTACCAAATGCAGACGGCTCTGTCGGGTGTTTTGGAATTAGGGGAGGTGCGTTGGAAGTATTCGAAGGAATACTTGATTTCACTAATCATAGCATGACTGTAACCAATTCATATGAATTGACGAAGGAGTTTATTGCATTTGAAGGCTTGCAATATAAGATAACTGATGCAATTAAGTGTCAGGATGGTGGAACTGTTTTAGTTTTTGAACAGTACTACGATTGTGAAGAGAGTATGATTTTGCACCCTTTTACTGCAGTTACATGTCTTGCATATTACGATGTTAAGATGTTGAAAATTGATGGTAATGGGGGGATTGTTTGGAAGGAGCGATTGGGTCATACTAATCAGATAAAATATTATGGGAGATATAATAAAAGCTTTCTAATCCATTCCAATGAAGATAAAAGTGTCATTTATATGAATTTGAATACTGAAAGGGATCCTTTAATTGCTCCTGTGCCTTTCACCGTTTCAGATGACAATGAAGCAAAACAAGATAATTATCTTGGTAAGATCACAATTGATTTGAAAGACGGCAAAATTGAACGTGAAATGCTCAGTTCTGTTGTGTCTAAGGGATGGTTTTTTGAATATGAATATGGTGTTTGGGATGAGTATAATGAAGCTTTTTTGATACCTTTTACTTCAGGTTTCTTGAATTACAGATATGGGCTTTTTCCTTTTTAAATAATAAAACAGTCTTCAGAAATTAATATGATTAGAAATTAATCATATATTTGACTAAAAATTAGTCTTATGTTTTTGGGTTCCAACATGAAAATTCTTCGTAAGCAGCTGAAAAAGTCGCAGGAAGAAGTAGCTACAGATTTAGGGTTGACAAGAAGCAGTTATTCCGGTTATGAAAACGGAATTGCTGAACCTGGTTTGGATACTTTGGTGAATCTGGGTTCTTATTACAAAGTTCCTATCGAAGAATTGATCCTGAGAGATTTTGAAACGCTTACCGAGTCAGAATGGAAAGCAATCGAATCAGGAATGTATAAAGACATAACAGGAGGGAAGCTGCGCGTTCTGGCTACAACGGTTGATGCTGATAATAATGAAATGATCGAAATGATTCCGCAGGAAGCGCGTGCCGGTTATACAACCGGTTATTCTGATCCGGATTATCTGAAAGTTTTGCCGGCGTTTAATTTGCCGTTCCTTTCCCGCGACAGAAAATACCGCTCATTCCCGATTGCTGGAGATTCCATGCCGCCTGTAGTTCACGGTTCGCAGGTTATTGCCGAATACATTCAGAACTGGGCAACGTTGAAAGACGGAACACCATGTATTGTTGTAACGAAAGAAGACGGAATTGTTTTCAAGATCGTCAATAACTACTTAGGACAAGACCAATCGTTTGAATTGTGTTCTACAAATCCGGTCTACGAGCCTTACAAGGTGAAAGTGAATGATATTATCGAGATCTGGAAGTTTGTGAATTACATGTCGCCTGAGTTTACTGAATTCAAAGCTGACGATCAGCATGTAACGAAATCTATTCAGAATTTACAGCGTGAGATCCAGGACCTTAAATCGATGCTTAGTGATTCCATGAGAAAAGATGATCTGAAAAACTAATTCGTTCTTCTACAAGCCATTCGCGTAATTGCTGCTTGATGAGATCGTGCTGAATCCCATCAAAGTTAGATAAGATGTTTTCAAGTGAGATTTTGGTTGCAAGAAGAAGTTTTAAATGATCTGTTATTGATTCTGTTGTGGTTTCTCTTTGTGCTCTGCAGTAATCACATCTTCCGCAGTCGGAACTTTTCTGTCCGAAATATTCAATGATAAAACGTTGGCGGCATTGCTGAGATTGAATGAACTCGATCATAGCATCCAGTCGTTTAAATGCCTGTTCTTTCCGGAATGTGTAAACAGAAGCTTTCAGGTTGATGTAATCATCCGGTAAACGTTCTCTGAGGAAAGTAATTAATGGCAGATTCGTTTTCCAGTTAATGTCAATTAATCCGTTTGTTTCCAGCTGCTTTAATTGTTTGGTTAAAGTCGCTTCGTTGATTTTTAGTCCAATGGCTAAACCATCTTCATCTATTTCAGTGAATTCATCGAAAATAGCTCTGTATCTTCTGCAAAGTGCTGAAATTAGCGGGTCTAAAGCATGGTTTTTTAACTGAAAGCTGTACAAGTGTGCGTTGTCAACTGCAATTCGAAGGCGTGAGCCAATCATTCCTTCTTCGCGAAACAATAGATCACCGTTCATTTCCAGTAATTTCAACGTAACATAAATTTCGTTTACCTGGAATTCATAACGTTTTGCAAATGCAGCAATATCGAGCGGATAACTTTCGTCTGCACCGGAACCTATGGCGATCTTTAGAAAATTCATCATTGCCCGGTAAATGAACTTAATTCTGTCCAGTTCCGGAAATTGGCTTTCTATACGCGTTCTGAGATCTTTTTCGTCGTTGGGCTGAACCAAAGCATAAGTTTGTGCGCTCAAAGAATCTCTTCCGGCACGTCCTGCTTCCTGGAAATAAGCTTCCGGATTATTCGGCAATTCGTAATGAGCAACAAAGCGCACGTTCGGCTTGTCAATTCCCATTCCGAAGGCATTCGTTGCAACCATAACGGGGTTTTTCTCGTCTAACCACGATTTCATGGCTGCTTTTCGTTCCCTGGAATTTAATCCGCCATGATAAATCGCTACACGCACTTTTGCTGCAGTCAGATATTTCACCAGTAATTTGGCGCTTCTTCTTGTTTGGCAATAGATAATCCCGACTTGCCCCTGGTGCGATTTACACAATCGCGCAAGTGACGACATTTTGTCCTTCACATGATAAACGTCATAAATCAGGTTCGGCCTGTCGAAAGGGGCTTCGAAAAGTTGAACATCATGTAGTTTCAATGAAGAAATAATATCTTCTTTTACTTTCGGAGTTGCAGTAGCAGTAACAGCAATCACCGGTACATGCGGATGCCATTCACGGAGAACAGAAATCTCCTGGTACGCAGGCCTGAAATCATGTCCCCATTCGGAAATACAATGAGCTTCATCTACTACAATTAATCCTATTTCGGTGAGTTTGATGCGTTCACGGAACAATTCCGTCTGGATTCGCTCCGGAGAAATATAGAGGAAATCCAATCCACCAAAACGTGCATTGTCCAGAATGGAATCCATTTCTTTGTATGACATTCCGCTGGAAAGCATGTTTGCTCGTAGCCCTCTGTTCTTTAATTGGAGAACCTGATCATCCATTAAAGCAATCAGGGGAGAAATCACAATACACAATCCGTCACGTGCCATTCCCGGAACCTGGAAACAGATAGATTTCCCGCCACCGGTTGGTAATAAGGCCAATACATCTTTTCCATAGATCGCACTGTCAACGATTTCTTCCTGGAGGGGACGAAAACCATCGTATCCCCAAATTTGTTTCAGTATGTCGCGACTTTTCTGCATTCCAATGCAAGAATAGAAACTTATTTAAGAAATTGCAAACCTGCATCGAAACGCGTAAATTCCTTAACTATTTTAGGTATCTTCGCGAACCTGTAAATCGAAATTATGCAAGAAACAGTTTCTATTCGTGTTCAATCAGCTACAGCATCAAAACTTCCGCAAGTTGATTGGGACAATTTGCCATTTGGCAAGATCTTTTCGGATCACATGTTGATCATGGATTACAAAGACGGTGCGTGGCAAGAAGCCGAAATAGTTCCTTTTGGTCCAATTCCAATGCATCCGGCAATGTCTGCTATTCATTACGGACAATCTATTTTTGAAGGAATGAAAGCAAACAGAACGGTTAACGGTGAAATCGTTATTTTCCGCCCTGAAATGAATGCTCATCGTTTTGCAGAGTCTTGTGAGCGTATGTGTATGCCGGTTATTCCGGAAGACATTTTTGTGGAACTGGTTCGCAAAATGGTGGAGGTTGAATCTGACTGGATTCCTGAAAGAGAAGGGTTTAGCCTGTATATTCGTCCTTTCTTATTTGCAACTGATGAATTAATCGGGATCAAACCTTCAGATACATATCGCTTTATGATTTTCACATGCCCGGTTGGTGCTTATTATAGTGAGCCTGTGAATGTGAAAATCGAAGAGTTCTACACAAGAGCATCTGTAGGTGGAGTAGGAAGAGCAAAAACTTCAGGAAACTATGGAGCGGCACTTTTCCCGGCTAAACAAGGACAATTAAAAGGTTACCACCAATTACTCTGGACTGACGGTAAAACACATCAGTATGTGGAAGAATCCGGAACAATGAATATTGTTTTTGTAATTGACGGAAAAGTGGTTACACCTTCTGAAGAAAGTGATACTATTTTACGCGGGGTTACAAAGCGCTCGGTTGTTGAATTGGCTAAACACTGGGGAATGGAAGTGGAGGAACGACAAGTTTCTGTTGCCGAAATAGTGGAAGCGAGCAAGAATGGAAGTTTGCAGGAAGCATTTGGTGCAGGAACTGCCGCAACAATTGCTCCGATTGCCAAAATTGGTTTCAGAGACACAGATTTGATTTTACCTCCGGTTGAGAACAGAGTGTTTTCAAATAAAGTTCACAAGTATCTGGACGATTTGAAAGCTGGAATTGTTCCTGATGAATTTGGTTGGATATTAAAGGTTTAACAGAAAGGTCCGATTTTAATCGGGCCTTTTTTTATGGAAAAAACAATCAATTGAATCTAAACTAGAAATCAGAGATATGCGTTGGTTACTTCTTCTTGCTCTTTTTGCGGTAATAAAATCACAAGCTCAAACAGTTATTCGTTTTGAAGCGGCTGATCAATCGTCGAAAATTCCGATTTCTCAGCTTGAGATTATTGCTGTTGTCGGCAAAGAGCAATCAAAACCTGTTTTTACGAATAGTTCCGGTGTAGCACATCTTACTGTAAGCTCAACAGATTCCGTTTCTTTCCGTTTTGATCACGTGGCATATTTAGTTTCAAATGAACCGTTAAGAAACATTTATAAGAATACCGATACACTTACTATCCGGTTGAAACTTTTTTGGGTAAAGGCGTTGGAGCAGGTTATCATTAATCCTTCCGGGGTTCCGGATACAGTTTTTCAATCTGACCGTTTGTCGGTAGAAGATTTTGAGTTTCTGCCTGATGGAAGAATGGTTATTCTGGCTTATCCGAAATCGACAAGAAAAGGGACTGAATTGCTTTTGTACAACGATAGCAAGGTTGTGCGAGAAATCCCGACAAAGGAAAAACCTTTGGAATTGATCCGGGATTATAGAGGAAATCCGCATGTGGTTTCTGAAAAAACAGTTTCGGGAGTTGCCATGATAAACGGAGAGCCACAATTGAATCCGATAGATCGGGCTTATTTCATGACTTATATTGCGCCAATCGTTGATACAAATGTTTCGCGTTATTTCTTTTCCAACTATAGCGAGATTTATCCTGCTTTCGATTATTTCACCTATAATTTCGTTGATTCTACTTATAGAAAAATAGCAAACATCGAAGATGATTTTATGATGGAGCTGTATCGCGCAGAATATAAATGGGTAGACGTACGAACAAAGATCTGGGCGAAAGAAAAGGAATTTGAAACAGGAATCGATGCTGAAGTGTGGGTTGGAGCAAGTTATTTCACTCAAAGTATCTACTACAAAGAATTGTACGCTCCGTTATTCAGAAGAAACGATTCGATCTTTCTCTTTGATCATTATAAAAACTGGATGTACCGTTTTAACAGTAGCGGCGATTTAATCGATTCTCTGCCTATTTACTATCATATCAAAGCAAAAGAGAACGGGTGGAAGAAACAACTCATCCAGGATCAGCTTACCGGGCAAATTTACATTGTGTATGAACTGGCGGGTAAAATTACTTTGCAACGATTTGATTGTGCGACAGGGAAATTGGGAGAAATGATTCCGCTTTATTTCCGTTATGCAGAAAACATAATTATACGTGATAACCTAGTTTATTATATCTATCGACCATTTGAATCGATTCAGAAGAAATTCCTGTATAATGAGAAGCTGCCGATTTACTATCCTGTGGCTAACACGAATCAGGGTGGTTAATTACGGAACTTTATAAAAGCGTGAAAGGAGCCAAGACGGGCGTCCTAACTCCTTTCACTAATCAACCTAACCTAACCACCTAAATCAGAACAAATATACAATCAATTTTCTATATGAAAAGAATAATTGAAAGTTTTTTTTTAAAAAATCGTTAAATAGTTGTTGACACTATTCTGTTGAAAGTTGTGAGGGCTTGAAAATCACCCTTCTTCCCATTGGCCCGATATTACAGAGCAAGTCAAGGCTTGAAACATTGTTGATGAATGTTTGTTTCGGATTAAAAAGAACCTGGTCGTATCCGGGGCTATTTTGGAGTAAAGATGCCGACAAATAATCTTTGGACAGTAACGAAGATTGTTCGCGCCAATCAAAGGATTCTGAAAACGTAATTGGAGTTTCAAAACTCCAGCACTTCAGCAAAAAGGAGAGGATGTCGGAACAGTGAATTACTAAATTTCTATTTGGATGAAGAAACAGCTTTTCCAGATCCCGTTCATAATGATCAAAAAATGGAGAAGAGGCATACGCTGAAACTACGGCTTTCCAGTTTTTTTTCAGAACGGCTTTGTCATCAACTATCAAAATATCTTTGGTCAATGTTTTTGACCCGTTAGGTTTTTCAACCGGAATAGTTAATGATAATAATCCCTGGGCCGAAACAATTTGAAAACGGTTACGATGTGTTTGTTTAGGAAATGTCTCGTAACATTCCAAAACAACCGTTTCTTGCTGCACTATTTCCGATAAATAAGCAATACTTCCCCAATACGAGATCGGGAATGTTCTGTTCATTACTGGATGAACTTAAAAATACGATCCCAACGAACTCCTAATGATCCGGAAGAGTACCAGACAACTGAAGCTTTTCCAACAACGTGATCTTCCGGAACAAATCCCCAGACACGTGAATCTGCAGAGTTGTTTCTGCTGTCTCCCATTAACCAATAGTAATTCATAGCAAACTTGTAAGTTGTTGCTTTCTTGCCGTCAATGTAGAATCCATCTGCTTTTTCCACTAATTTGTGGCGTTCATAAGCTGTGATGACTCTTCGGTACCAGGCAATATTTTCTTTCGTTAACTTAACAGTGGTTCCTTTTTTAGGAACACGTACACCAACCTGGTAGTCAGAAACGGTATTATTGATATTCGGGTCTTTAGGAAAGTTACCAAGATTCTGGATTCGCTGAGCAGCTGTTGGTTTGTAGCCCTTAGCTTTAGAATATTGTGCTTCCTTATATTTAATCAGCTTAACTTTTGGGTACGCTTTTTTGATTTTTTGGTACATGCCACTAGTAAGGAACATGAATGTGACATTTCCGCGTCCATCGGTATTAAAATCCTGTTCTGATTCGTAATAACCTAACTTCGCGAATTGCAAAGGTGAAATTACGATTGAGTCCCCAAATCTAAATCCGTTACTTTGGTAAGGAGCTCTCCACGCTTTTTTGCCGTTAACGTAAAGGATTGCATCTTTGATCTCCAGTTTGTCTCCCGGAATCCCAACGCAGCGTTTGATATAGTTCTCTCTTTTATCGACAGGTCTGTAAATCAAACCTCCGTGTTCAACAGGTTCTATTTCTGGTGTTGCAGCGTTGAAATCACGACAATAAGTTATCCCGTTCTTCATACCATTTCGTGCAACACTTTTCCAGTATTCTATATTATTCAGGAAATCATCACCACCAACACGGTATAATTCTTCATAAGTGCTTAATCCTTTATCCCGATTCTTTTCGAGATAGTCCTTTTCCCAATAATATTTCGCCTCATCAATCAGTACTCCGTGATAGTCATGACCCATTAATCCGTCGGGGACGCGCGGATCGAAAATTGCCGTATCTCCGGAAGGATAGTTGAAAACCATTACGTCATTCCTGTTTACATGGCCAAATCCTGGTAAACGCAAATAAGGAACAGTTTCTATGGTAGAATAAGAACGAATATTGAGGAAAGGGATTGTATTGTGAACCAACGGGAATGAAAACGGCGTATTCGGAACTTTTGGTCCGTAAGCCAGCTTGTTTACAAATAAGAAATCGCCCACCAACAATGTTTTTTCCATGGAGCCGGTAGGAATCTGGAACGGTTCGAACACATAACTGCGAATTATACTTGCTGCAACCAACGCGAAGACAATTGAATCTCCCCATTCTTTAAATTTGGAACGTTTTCCGAGCTTATCTCCTCTGAATCCGAATAAATATGCAACTGCATGACCAACCACCGGTAAGGAGAGGAATAAGATCAAATGATCTCCCTGGGCTCTTTTTGCTACTTCTGTAGGATTAGCCCAGTTCGTAGGTTCCTGTGCCTGGATATTCTGGTTTTTGGCAATTTTAGCAAGAATCAGGTACGGGAAGAATATTCCCTGAGCAGTTTCTCCTAAAGAGTAAAATCCAAAACGGCGAATGTATGAAACATTCGCAACCGACCACATGATAATATGTACTCCCGGGAAAAGCAGCAATAAAAACCAAAACGGTTTTTTACACCCGAATTTAAACACGTAGTAGTAATTCATAAACGGAATCAATGCTTTCGTTTTGTCGTAACCTGCACGTTCAAATGATTTTGACCACTGCGCCAAATAGGGGTGAACCAAAAAAATGAAAATGTAGTAGTATATGAATGAATAAAAGAAAATAGATTGTGTTTCCATAATATGTTCGATTTAGAGCGATAAAACGTCACTCATTTTATAAATTCCTTTTTTGTCGATTAAAAATTCTGCTGCAATTACTGCACCGAGTGCAAATCCGTCACGATTGTGAGCTGTATGTGTCATTGAAATACTGTCAATCGGCGAATTATATTTGACTGTATGAGTTCCGGGAACATCAGGCTCTCTGAAAGCTTTGATCAATAATTCCTGATCTCCGGCTGTAATCCCCTGGTTTTCGTCGCAAACCCAGGAGCTGTATGCTGTGTGATTATTAATGATGCCTTGTGCAATTGAAATTGCTGTTCCGCTTGGAGAATCCAATTTATGAACATGATGAATTTCTTCTACTTCGGCTTTATATTCTTTGTGCGGAGCCATCAATCTGGCCAATTGTTCATTTATCCTGAAAAAGATGTTTACTCCGATACTGAAATTGGAAGCGTAAAGTAAGCTTCCGTTTTTCGCATTGACTTTTTCAGTTATTGCCGGCAACTGTTCTCCCCAGGCTGTTGTCCCGACTACTATCGGTAAATTCAGATCCAGCGCGTGGTTCATGTGTGAAACTGCCAGTCCGGGATTTGTAAATTCAATGGCAACATCAGCATTTGATTGCTTAATGGATGAAAACGGGTTTTGGCTGTTGGCTTTAAAAGCAATGGTATGACCACGTTCTAAGGCAATTCGTTCAATTACCTTTCCCATCTTTCCATACCCGATCAATCCAATTCTCATGCGACAAAAATAGTATTTTGATTTCCCTGACTAGCTTTTTAATGAAAATTAAGCGTTAAACCAACTCCAAAGCTGTTATACGACAACATTCTTGGTTCAATTGCAAGGCTTAAATCGTCTTTAATATCGAAATTAACAAAATGTGCTTCTACACCGGCGTCAACGATCTGCAACAAATAAACTACTCCGAAACCTATCAGACAAAGATCTCTTCTTGTTCTGTAAATGGAGTATAATGAAAGTAAGCCCTGATCGTCGTATTCCGGGAATTGATTGATTGTATTTCCCTTCTGGCGAAATTCGTATTCCGTTCTCAGATCGTTTTTAGTTCTGTTGTTTGTGTAAGCGAAATAACCTGTTGCGCCAAGCCCAGCGTAGATTAATGGAACTTTCCAATAAGCTTTTTTCTTGCCTTTTGGCATGGCAATGTGATTGTAAACCTGGCCGGCTCCGGGCAGAATAACCGAATAAATCATGGCTCTCTTAAACGAATGAACAGTGTCTTGCTGTATCGTATCGATTTTTTCCTGGGCAGATATTACTTGCCCAGCAAACATGAATGCTACGAACAGGATCAGACGCATGCTTATTTATTCAGTATTTCAATAATACGGTTCAAATCTACTTCGGAAGAGAAGGTGATAACAATTTTACCATTTCCTTCAACATTCTTTTTGATATTCACTTTACTTGAAATTCTATCGCTTAAATGGAGTCTGAATACATCCTGGGTTGCCGTTAAAGCCAATTCTTGTGAATTTCCGGTATTAACGGATTGGGCAGGAGTGCTGGCAGCAGTTCTTGTTCCTGATTTGATCATTTCTTCAACTTCCCGAACAGAAAGCTGTTCGTCAACAACCCGGCGGTAAATTTCCAATTGTTTGTCTTCTTCGCCTGCAGAAACCAATGCTCGTGCATGTCCCATGGAAATCAAACCGTCTCTCACTCCCAATTGAATTTCAGCAGGAAGTTTCAACAGACGCAAGTGATTTGTAATACTTGAACGGCTTTTAGATATTTTTTGGGCCAGCTGATCTTGTGTTAAACCAATTTCATCAATCAGCAATTGATACGAAAGAGCAACTTCAATAGAATTCAGGTCTTCACGCTGAATGTTCTCTACCAGCGCCATTTCAAGCATGCTCTGGTCATTCGCAACACGTACGTACGCCGGAACTTCTTTTAAGCCTGCTAATTGTGATGCTCTGAAGCGACGTTCACCGGAAATTAACTGGTATTTGTCTCTTCCGAGTTTACGAACGGTTAACGGCTGAATAATTCCGTGAATAGCAATTGATTCGCTTAATTCTTTCAGAAGCAGCGTATCAAAATGTGTTCTCGGATTAAAAGGGTTTGCTTCAATAGATTCAATAGGAATCAAAGAAACACCACCCATTCCAGTAGATGTTGAACTGGTTGTTATATCTGTAGCTGCATTATCGAGTAAAGCACTTAATCCTTTACCTAATGCCGGTTTTTTCTTTGAATTAGTCGTCATTTCCTACCTGAAATTGTTTTTCGTTGTTTCCTATTTTAGTTCTGTCGTTGCGTTGTAGAATTTCGCGCGTCAAATTGAGGTAATTGATTGCTCCTTTGCTTGCAGCATCATGTAAAATGATCGTTTCTCCGTGGCTTGGTGCTTCAGACAGTTTCACTGTTCTGTGAATAACCGTATCGAAAACCAGTTCCTGGAAATGTGTTTTCACTTCATCTACAACCTGGTTTGCAAGGCGCGTACGTGTATCGTACATAGTCAATAAAATGCCTTCTATTTCCAAATCGTTGTTTAAACGACCCTGAACTATTTTAATTGTATTCAATAATTTTCCAAGTCCTTCCAATGCAAAGAATTCGCATTGAACCGGAACCAGAACTGAATCTGCTGCTGTAAGCGCGTTTACAGTAATCAATCCCAGTGAGGGCGAACAATCGATAATGATAAAATCATAATCGTCTTTGATTTTTTCCAATGCAGTACGCAGCATGTATTCGCGATTCGGAAGATTGATCATTTCAATCTCAGCTCCAACCAAATCAATATGAGAAGGAATGATGTCCAGATTCGGATTATTGGTAGCAATGATCAATTCTCTCGGATCTACATCGTTTACCAGACAATCGTATATGTTTCTGCTGTTTTTGGGATCTAATCCAACTCCTGATGTTGCATTGGCCTGCGGATCAGCATCCACTAATAATGTTTTGTATTCCAATACGCCAAAACAACCACCTAAACTTATGGCCGTAGTGGTTTTCCCTACGCCTCCTTTTTGATTAGCAATCGCTATTATTTTACCCATGTGTTGCAAGAAAAATGTGGATAAAGATAAGGATAATCACCGATAAATTGGAGGTTAATCAGATGAGTTATTAACGATTTGTGTTTAGCAATTCGGTTAGAATTATAAGTCCTCAAAATTCACTTCAGATGAACCTGTATCGGATGATTCCTGAATTTTCGATTTCGCAAAATCAATTGCCTTTACAAAACCCTCTAAAACCTTCTCGAAATCTTCTTTATAAACAAAGATTTTGTGCTTTACAAATTCTTCCTTTCCGTCTTTCGTATGCTTCTTGCTTTCGGTAAAAGTCACAAAGAAATCATTATTGAGTGTTTTTTTTACATCAAAGAAATAAGTTCTTCTTCCAGCTTTAACGGACTGACTATAAATCTCTTGCGAGTTATTGTTTCCTGTAGGCATAAGGTGTGAGCATTTTGGAGTCTAAACAAATATGCTCATTTTTTACAATAAGTACAGACTTTTGTAAATTTTCTTTAGTTGAATGAGTGAACTAATTATCAGAAATTCAGTGAAAACAAGTGAATTATTGCTTCTTTTTTCTTAGATCGGAAGAGCGTC
>CAMLIF010000042.1 GCA_946479985.1 uncultured Flavobacteriales bacterium | reverse complement strand
GTTTCTTGTTTTTCTTCGTTTTCAGGTAATTGGCAAGTTTTCCGGAGAAAGTTGTTTTACCGGATCCCTGAAGACCTGACATTAAAACAATTCCAGGATTTCCCTGTACAACGATTTCACTTTCGTTCTCACCCATCAAGGCAACTAATTCCTCGTGACAGATTTTCACCATCAATTGTCCCGGAGAAATCGCCGTTAACACGTTCTCACCCATCGCTTTTTCCTTCACGCGAACGGTAAAGTCTTTTGCGGTCTTAAAGTTCACATCGGCATCAAGCAACGCTCGTCGAACCTCTTTCAGGGTTTCAGCTACGTTGATTTCTGTAATTTGTCCATGTCCTTTCAGGACTTTAAAGGCGCGCTCGAACTTGTCGGTAAGATTTTCAAACATGAGTTTTGTTGTTTAATCGGTTGCAAAAATAGAGAAAATAGACGAAAGACAGGAGACTTTAGACTAAAGACTTTGGAGCCATTTTCGAAATCAATTAGAAATACTTGTATCCGTTTTCCGCCGGGTTGAATTTGTAATGAAAAGGTTCTCTATTGTAATGTATCTGGAGCGTAAATAAATGCCCAGACCAATCTTTGGAAAAGTTGTAGTGATAGAGCAAATAGAAACGGACATTGTTGTGCAGGACTACAAAACGGATCGGACGCATCACACGAATCATGTAACCTGCGCCAATACGGTACGAAGCCTTAAATTCACGAATCGACGGTAAGAATTCGCCTGAGATCAAGGTATGATTTAAAAGCAGTCTCCGTTTGGTTTTGGCAGGATCTTTTATC
This sequence comes from uncultured Flavobacteriales bacterium, assembly GCA_946479985.1. The sequence continues at coordinate 27,137 of CAMLIF010000042.1, read as the reverse complement.
CAATACGGATTTAGTCCAAGGAAAGATATAGGCGTAAAAACCAAACCAATCTCAGGCCTGTAAACCAGCGAACTAAAATTACGCTCTACACCCAATTGCAGCGAAATACGTTTAGGAAGCGGTTCCGGAATCCAGTAGCGGGGCGAACTCACAAAAGACCGGCTTGCGGAAAAAGAAGTTAAACTTACTGTTGTATCCTTCGAATGCCTCGGAAATATTACACCAGGCGTATTTTGGTTGTAGACAGGAAAATTAATGCCGAAGTCAATGGTCTCAAAGTTCTCCGTTCCGCCATAAACACCAAGCATCCAATAGCAAAAACCGAAGTGACGTTCCCGCTGTTGAGCACTTGATTCAAATGAAAGAAGTGAGAAAGCCAGAAAGCAAAGGAATCCAAGCGGTTTCATTGAGTAGTTTTAGTTTACCAATATAATCAGAAATGTTCCCGATTGTAAAAAGTAAACGATATCCGGTAAAAAGAACCAGGAATCCTCGAAAAAACACATTGGGTTTTGGATAGAAAAAAAGAGAATGTGTGAAGAAAAAGCAGGGGAATGAATCCCCCTGGAGCGCTGCTGCGCTAAACTTTTTCTGCTTGTCCCAATTTCGAGTGTTTACGGCTGTATCCGAAATAAATCACCAAACCAACGAGCAGCCAGATTGTAAATGCGATCCAGTTTTTCAATTCGATCTGGCTCATCATATACAAACAAGACAACAATCCCAGCGTTGGAATTAGCGACAGATTGTTCCTGAACACGGCAAAGCACATCAGGAAAGTAATAATGATGAAAATCCATGTTGGAATTTTATGTGCAAAATGACTAAATCCGGAATTGTATAAGCGTTTGTTGGTAACACCTAATTCTTTCAAAGCCGAATCGAATGAAATTGCCGGGGACTGGTTGTAATAGGCGTTCAGATCCTGGTCCATTAGTTTGAAACCGGCCTCGTCGTACCCGAGCATGAAATGCTTCAATCTTCCGAGTTCTTTGTCGTTTAACTGGTCCAGCGTTCTGGCAGTATCACATTTCTTATCAATCGCCAAAAGCGAAGCCGACAAACCTATTTTAGATTCCTGTTCGAAATAAGCCAAAAGATCAGATCCCTGGCGGTTCAAGCCGTGCGCATCAATTTTATTGATCTTTGCTTTCAGCTGATTCGTTTCTTCCGGTGAAAGGTCCACCAAAACTTCTTTCGTGTCTTTCAGTGTAGATTCGTTCCCCACAAAAGCCATTGTTTCGGTTTTGTATTGGGTAAATGCATAGACAATTCCACCGATCACCAAAACAGGCAATACAAATTTGGCGTTGATATACGGAGTTTTGAACTTCCCACGCGGGATATCCGTTTTATTCTGAAGCACTAAAACTCCGCCACAAACCAGCACAAATGCGAATAAGGTTCCGATGCTGCAAAGATCTGTAACCATTGTCAGGTTCATGAAGAGCGCCGGTACAGCAACCACAAAACCTACCACGATGGTTGAAAACGAAGGTGTTTTGAATTTCGGGTGCACTTTGGCAAATTTCTTCGGCAAAAGTCCGTCTCTACTCATCGACATCCAGATACGCGGCTGCCCCATCTGGAAAACAAGCAATACCGAGGCCATCGCAATTACAGCGGAAACGGCAATAATCCCCGACATCCATTTCAGATCAACCTCACGGAAAACAAATGCTAACGGATCTCCGACGTTCAACACATTGTACGGCACCATTCCTGTTAAAATAAGTGCTATTACTATATATAAAACCGTACAGATAATAATCGCCCACATCATTCCTCGGGGTAAGTCGCGCTGTGGGTCTTCACATTCTTCAGCTGTTGTTGAAATCGCATCGAACCCGATATAAGCGAAGAAAACCGCCGAAACTCCTTTCAAAATCCCGGTAACGCCATTCGGCGCAAACGGACTCCAATTATCTGTATCAACATAGAAAACTCCCACCGCAATAACCAACAAAATAATTGCCAGTTTCACAACTACCATTACATTACTTGCATTTCGGCTTTCTTTCATTCCACGGTAAACCAACCAGGTAATCAGAACAATAATCATTAAAGCCGGAAGATCGAAGATCAGGTGAAGTCCGAATAATTGGGGTGAAGTTGTCCAGGCGGTATGCGCATGTTGTAAGCCTTCGCTCAGATTTTCGAACGTTTTCCCGCCATGCATCAATGCTGCGGCTTCCTCAAATCCTTTTGAAGCGGTTATGTAATCAGTTTGGATCCATTGCGGTAAATCAACTCCAAGTCCCTGGAGCATTCCGGTAAAGTAATCACTCCATGAGATGGCAACCGTAATATTCCCGATCGCGTATTCCATTATGAGCGACCAGCCAATAATCCAGGCTACAATTTCACCAAAAGCAACATACGAATAAGTGTATGCAGATCCGGCAACCGGAACCATGGAAGCAAACTCAGCATACGCGAAAGCTGCAAACCCACAGGCAATTGCCGTAAACAAAAACAGGAAAATTACCGCCGGGCCGCCATCAGCACTTGCCGTACCGATTGTACTGAAAATACCTGCTCCGATAATAGCTGCAATTCCGAAGGCTGCAAGATCTTTTACCTTCAGGTGTTTTCCAAGGGAATCGTGCCCGTCAGTGCCCTGCGAAACAGAGGCCAGGATATCTGCAACATTCTTTTTTCTGAAAAGTTTACTCATAGTTGGTTCTCAAAAGTGTGGAGCAAATGTAAACAAAAGCTTTGCTTTTGTAATTACTAATTGATAATTGCTAATTACAAATGATACAGTTTTAAATATTTTGAGAACCTTGCAATCCTCTTTATCGGAAGCGACTCCCAGTTCGCACTGATCAACCTGATCCCGGAAGATCTTCCATTTAATTCGCAATTGGTAATTTGTCATTCTATTTCCAACCTTTCACACATTTGTTCATTATTGAAGTGAAATTCGGAAGTTCAGGTATAAAAGAACAACACTGAATGACGAAATCTTTGTAAGTTTGAAAAAAAAATAACTATGAAAAAAAATCTACTTATTGCTTGTTTAGCATTATCTACTACATCTTTCGCTCAGTTTACTGACGCAAATTCACCGGCTATTACGAACTCAACTTTGATGTACGTTCTAGACACAAATGCAGGAAATTATGCAGGTACAACCGGAACAGGTGTTACCTGGGATTACACAACAGTAATGGGAGTTCCCGGAGAAACTAAAACTGTTGAGGTTGTTGCTGCAAATGCCGGAGCAAATGCTGCAGATTTCCCAACAGCTGAAATTGCAATTGAAATTCCAGGATTCCTTACTGCTTATAATACTTCAGGTTCTATGAACTATTCTTCGCAAGGATTTGTATTCACTGAGCCTACTTTTGGAGAGGTTGTGGCTAAATTCAATGTAAACGACGAAATGCTTTTGGGTTACCCTGCCGATGTAAACAGTACGTTTTCTGACGCTGTTGAAGGAGAAGTTACAACTTCGCTTGGAAGTTTCCCTTGTACAGGTACTGTAGAAACAACAGTTGACGGATCAGGTACGCTGATGTTGAACGCTGCTACAAGTTTGACAAACGTATTGCGTTTCAGAATTGAAGATTCATTGTATGTTGATGCAGGTTTCCTTGGTGAAGTAATCATGAAACGTGTTCAATACGAATACTACCACCATGCAACTTCTAACCTTCCGGTATTTGTTCACACAAATATCAATGTTTCTATCAGCGGTGCAGAGCAAATTACAGGTCTTGTTTTAAGCGCTTACGAGCCGGACGAATATTTAGGAGTTAATTCTGCTGAATTAGTTGGTGTTACTGTTTACCCGAATCCTGCTGTTGATGTAATTAACTTCAACGGATTAACAGAAGATGCAACAGTTGAAATTTTCTCTTTGAACGGTCAATTGGTTAAAACAGTTGCTCTTTCTTTCGGAACAAAAGCTGTTTCTATTGATGATTTAACACAAGGTTCTTACCTGGTTAAAGCAACTACAAGCAACGGTACACTTACAACAAAAGTAGCTGTAAAATAATTCGAGAATATCTTATTGAATCCCCGTGTCCGGATGACTTATCAGGATTACGGGGATTTTTTTGTTTAAAACATTCGTTTTGTAACCACTTTACTTCTTTGCATTTTTAAGATATTTGGTTCGTTAATATTTTCGCATGAAATTGAAATTTCTACTTTTTGTTCTTTTATTCAGTTTACAGTTCAACACCTTCGGTCAGGGAAACATCGAATTAAACCCTGAGGAACGTGCATACCTGTTCCATATCGTTAAGAAAAGTCCTATTCTTGACAATTCTATCGGGCGCTATTTTGAGTACACCGGGCCGGATATCCGTTTCATGAACAAAGAGGTTAATTACGATTCTATTGAGACAATCATTATTAATGACCCAACAACTTTATTTATCCGAACAAGTGAAATCGGAAAATCACCGAAAGGAATAATTGCTGAAGCTGCAAACAAAATGGCGCTGTGGGAATTAAACAAAGTACTTCTGGCTTCCCGCCAGGGAGAAAAAGATTTGGAAAAATACCAGGGTCAATATAATAAATTCAACACCTTCCTGATGGAAAAACTCCCTTCAAGTGCCACCAAAACATTTGCCGGAAAAACGGAACCGAACAAGAAAATAGGTGCTCTGATCAATCCAAGCCTGAACTTCCAGGACAAAGCTGCAATGGTAGCAACATTCAATTTCCTGAGTGAAGAAGAACAGGTACTTGCCGTTGAAGCAATCAACTACGCTATAAATCAATATGTAGACCAGCGTGCCGAAGAAATCTATCTCGCTCTTGGTGGAATTGCTGTGACTTTCGACAATCAGCTGGTTGCGGCAGGAGATGGTTCTGATACTTCAGGATTACTAAACGAACGCGAAAAAGACGAAAATGGCCGCTGGAATAAAGGTTTACCAAAAGCTGTTGGCTTGTTTCCATACCAGGTGCGGCTAAAACCGGAAGAAAAGCGTGAGAAGACGGTGATTGAACCGTTAATGTTCCCGGATCTTGATTTCATTACAGTAGGAAACAACAAACTAACCCAGTTACATTTCGATGTTTGGGGATACAATTCAAATAAGCAGACAACCGTGGTTATTGAACGAAACGGTTTGAGTTATCACCTTTTCGGATCCGACGAAACACGTTTTCTTTCTCCCGATTCTACGTTTAGTTCCGGGGGAACTTTCGTTGCTATGATGAACGAACTGGAGCACAACCAAATTGCTGATCTTCAGGAGAAATTATACGGGAAGAAAGGCTACGAATTCCAGATCAAGGATGCGCATGAGAAAAAAGGCGATGTAGAACTTCGCATTATTAAGAATGAGAAGGAATATTCCGACATGCACAATCAAACCATTACAACAAGTCCGAAAGCTCCCAGATCTGTTAAAAAAGCCAAACGAAAAGCAGATCAGAGTAAGTCAGGCGGAGGATCTAAAGTTCCAAATACCATTACAAATGCCAATGCTCCGAAAAAACGCAAAGGAGAATCCGAAATCGTTTTTCTGTACGGACAATTTGAATTCTACGAAAAACTGATCAAAGACCTGGAAATTGAAAAACAAGCAGCTATTGACCTTTTAGCGAAATACCAGTTGCGAATGGGAACCTTCAGAACGGCTATCGGAACAAGATGGGCGACTTACGAAAAAAAAGACGGTTTCTATATTTTTGAAGATTCGGCAACCTTCGATCTTCTGACACAGGAATTCACTTTTCCGGCAGATACATTGGAAACGCCTTTCGAAGTCCGGCTTTTGGCTATTCCGAGTTCCCCACTTTCCAATGATGCCGACGAGGTAATGCTGCACGTAAATATGATTGATTCAAAACCAGGATTTGATGCGCGCCTTCAGCTGAATTTAACGGACGTATTCCAATCCAATTCCTGGGAATTACAGCAAAACCTTTTCTCACAAAACGATAGCGTGGCTGTTCGTCAGTTTTTTGAAGGATTACTGGTTAAGAAACCGAATTTTGAAGCAGTTGGCCGCGGAAACGGTGTTGGCGAGTGGAATGGTGTGCAAACCGTCAGAGCCGACAAAAGAATTGAATGGCAGTCGTACTTAGTTGACAAGATGGATAGTTCTATGATTCGCCTGCGTACAACTCAGCTGAATATTTTCCTGAATCGCGGAATTCTTTTAGAAGTGAACACATTCACTGATCCGGTGAAAACAAACCTGACTCCTAAAAACACTTCTATCCGGGAACAGCTTAAAAAATACGGCTTAACAGGAAACGACTACCTGAGTGCTATGCGAAGCGCCGCAGTGATTCAGAAAATGAAACAGGAATTGAATGTTTTAGCCGGAACATATCTCACAAGAGAAGAAGCGAAAATTGTAATCGACAGAATGAATAAAACCATTGATGCGATGCGTGTTTCCGTTGGAGCAACTTCGTTTGGATGGCAGGAGCTGCTTGCTAATTGAGAAGAAAGGAACTTTCTGCCGCGGCAGACTCAGTCACCTTTCTTTTAATTTTTGAATTACAAATGGTTCAGTGACTCGTTCTAATCATAAAAACATCTGATTATGACGTGTTCGAATGGGATACTGAGCGGAGCCGAAGTATCACTTCGTCGCCATCAGCATCCTCGGTTTATCCTGCAGATCTCTGCGTACCTGCACATTTTTAAACCCAAGAGCAATCATGGCTTCTTTCGTTTCATGGGCATAGTCTTCATGCAGCTCAAAAAAGAGCAAACCTCCGGGTTTCAATCTGCGCTGAGCCTGGCTTCCCAATGCTTCATAAAAAAGAAGTGCTTCATCGCTCGGAACAAAAAGTGCTACTTCTGGTTCAAAATCGCGCACATTACGGTTCATTTTCTCCCGCTCATCAACAGGAATATAGGGCGGATTAGACACTAATACATCCACAGATTCGGTGTAGGCATCTTCATCAGACAATGCCGAATGAACTTCGAAATGAACCTCTAAATCCAGTTTCTCTCCATTCGATTTTGCCCTGTGAATAGCATCAATTGAAATATCGATTCCATAAACAGAGGTTTTCGGAAAGGCTTGTTTAAGGGCTAATGCAATGCAACCCGAGCCAGTACACCAATCTTCTATTCGTCCGGAAAAATCAGCAGGCAGAGCTTCCTTCACCCATTCAACCAATTCTTCGGTTTCCGGCCGGGGAATAAGAACTGCAGGTGAAACATCTATTTTCAGATCACAGAAATAAGTAAAACCAACACAATACTGATACGGATTCCCGGTTTGAAGTTCCAGCACCAGGTCTTCCAATTCTGCAACATCCTCTTCCGAAAGCAATTTATTCGAATCAGTCAGAAAACTAGCCCCTGTCCAACCTAAAACATCCTCCAAAGCAAGCAAAAGCATATTTTTCGATTCGCGTTCCTCGTATATATCTTTCAAATCGGAGGTCCATTCCGGAATGTAATCTTTGAGCGTAATCATTTTTCGAAATTAGAAAAAGTCCACCGCTTTCACAATGGACTTTTAAAATGAATTCTTAATCATCCTCCCTACTTAATCACCGCAGGGATTTTATCTGCATCTTTCGAAGGATAGAACTGAATAGAGCTTGTGTTTACGCAATGACGCGTGTTTTTATCTGTGAATTGTTCTCCGATAAACACATGGCCTAAATGTCCTTTACAGTTTGCACAGATTATTTCTGTTCGCATGCCGTCTGAATCGGGAACGCTAATTACAGATCCTGCAATTTCATCGTCAAAGCTTGGCCAGCCGCAGTGTGATTCAAATTTGTCGTCTGAACGGTATAACGGGTTATTACACTGGCGGCAAACGTAAACTCCTTTGTCTGTTTTATCGTAGTAATCGCCTGTAAATGCCCGGTCTGTTGCTTTGTGAAGAAGTACATCTTCCTGCTGTTCGGTTAGCTTGTTGTATTTCTTCGCGGTTGTTGTATCACGGGCGGTTGTTTTGGTGCTGTCTGCCGCATTTTGTGAACAAGCCATTAAACTTAGAAGCGAAAATGATATAAAAAGTAAGTTTCTCATGATGTTGAATTTATACCAGTTACGGGAAGTTAGAGAACTTGGTTTTTGAATCAAAGAAAATTCTGTCAAAATAGTCTAAAAACAGTCGGGGCGAATAATTATTCGCCCCGACTGATAAAAAACTTTCGACTAGTTTACTTCTTGATTTTATCCAATTGAACATGCAATTGCAATCCTCTTAAATCGTCGCCAACGGCAATAATTTTTCCTTTTCCGTCGATCAGGAATCCATTCGGGATGAATTCCACTCCGTAAGCAGCTCCGGCCGTATTCTTTTCGTCGATTACGTGGTTTTTCCAAACCAAACCATCGCTTTTAATCGCTTCAATCCATTTAGCCTTGTCGCGGTCTAACGAGACCGAAAAGACTTCAAATCCTTTGGCATCTTTGAACTTTGTGCTTTTGTACTTTTTGTAAGCTTCTACCACATTCGGGTTTTCTTTTCTGCATGGTCCGCACCACGACGCCCAAAAGTCAATCAGAACGACTTTTCCGCGCAATTTCTTCAAAGAAATGGTTTTTCCGTCTTGTCCGGGCAATTCAATATCAGGAGCGATGGAACCTACAACAGGTCCGGCTGCAACTGTTGTTGTTGAGGTGGTACATGCAAGACCAATCAATCCTGCTCCAACCATACTTAGTATAAATAGTCTTTTCATCTTAATTAATTCTTCTGATATCGGCACCCAGATTTCTCAATCGAATATCTATATCCTGGTATCCGCGGTCTATTTGCTCGATGTTGTGTATAACTGATTTTCCTTGCGCTGATAATGCAGCAATAAGTAATGAAACTCCGGCACGAATATCGGGAGATGTCATATTGATTCCTCGTAAATCATGCTCGCGTGCCAAACCAATGACAGTTGCTCTGTGCGGATCACACAAAATGATCTGGGCTCCCATATCAATTAGTTTGTCAGTAAAGAACAAACGCGACTCGAACATTTTCTGGTGGATCAAAACGCTTCCCTTGGCCTGTGTTGCAACTACTAAAATAATGGACAGCAAATCAGGTGTGAATCCTGGCCACGGCGCATCATAAATTGTTAAAATGGAACCGTCAATAAATGTATCTATTTCGTATAGATCCTGTGCAGGAACGTAAATATCATCGCCACGGCGCTCCAGTTTAATTCCGAGGCGTCTGAAGGTATTCGGAATAACTCCCAAATTCTCCCAGCTAACATCTTTGATCGTAATTTCCGACTGAGTCATAGCGGCAAGTCCAATAAACGAACCGATTTCAATCATGTCGGGCAGAATACGGTGGTAACAACCTCCTAATTCTTTCACTCCCTCAATAGTCAGCAAGTTTGATCCGATTCCGGAGATTTTTGCTCCCATGGAATTCAACATTTTACACAACTGCTGTAAATAGGGTTCACACGCCGCATTGTAAAAAGTAGTTGTTCCTTCAGCCATCACAGCCGCCATCACAATATTTGCCGTTCCGGTTACCGAAGCCTCATCTAAATGGATATAAGTTCCTTTCAGCTGGCTTGCTTCGATAGAATAAAAATGCTCTCCGGCATCGTAATTGAATTTTGCCCCTAAAAGGGTAAATCCTTCGAAGTGCGTATCCAATCGGCGGCGGCCAATTTTATCACCACCCGGTTTTGGAATAAATCCTTTGCCGAAACGGGCCAAAAGCGGTCCGACGATCATAATAGAACCACGGAGTGAACCGGCTCTTATCTTGAAATCTTCTGTTTCAAGATAAGACATGTCAATATCTTTCGCCTGAAAAACATACGTTCCGCGTTCCACTTTTTCGATCTTCACTCCCATTGTTTGAAGTAAATCGATCAGCTTGTTTACATCCACAATATCCGGGATATTGGAAATGGTTACTTTTTCCGACGTTAAAAGCGGAGCACACAACACTTGTAATGCTTCATTTTTTGCTCCCTGGGGAGTCAATTCACCTTTTAGTTTCTTACCACCGTGGATTTCGAAAGACGACATGATTTTATATTTAATTCAAATAACTATCAAAAGAACAAATAAAAAAGCTGTTTACTTCTTATTCGCCAATTAATTGTTCAACAAGATTCTTTTAATAAAATACCGCTATTCAATATAAAGAAACAACCTTGCCGCGAATTCACGAATTGACTTCGCTAGCGCTCCGTATATTGATATTCAAAAAAAGGCATAAAAAAAACGTCCACCGTAGCGGACGCTTTCAATTTAGTTAATGGTATAGATGTATAAAGCCTTGTTTGCTCATCTGTTCGCCGTTGATCAATGTCATTTCGAGCGTATAATTGTATACGCCTTCGTCCAGCAAATTTCCGGCATCCATTCCGCGCCAAACATTCTGAGGGTCGCTGTTTTGGAAAACCGTTTGTCCCCATCTGTTTACAATGGTAAGCTCAAACTCTACTACACCGTCGAAATTGATATACAACGCGTCATTTCCCTGGTTAGACGATAACACTATCAGGTTAGGAACCTGAATGTTACATGGAATCCATATTACCGTAGCGGTATCAGAAACCACTCCACATTCGTTAGAAGCAGTTACGATATAATCACCGAAATAATCAATAACCGTTGTTGAGGTTGTACTTCCATTGCTCCAGACGTAATTGTCAACCGACGGTCCGCCATTTGCGATCAGAACCATTTGTCCGCCGCCGCATACAATTGTATCGAAAGTTGAAACCGTTGGATTTGCAATGAAATCAATCGTTAAACTATCTGTGAACGAGCAAACGTTATCAGTGAAATAAACTTCGAAGCTTCCTGAAGCTGTAGATGTAATTGTTGGATTCAATGCATTCGGGTTACTGAATGAGATTTCAGGAGAATTCGAACTCCATTGTCCACCGTTTTGTGCAACAGTTCCTGTAACGGCAAATTGATTGTTACAAGCATAATCATCGCCGGTAATTTCGGGTAAAACGGCTACTGTTACGGTCGAATTGACTGAGTTCAGACATTTCTTATTAGTCATAACCAAATTATATGTTCCAGGCTGACCGAAGGTAACACTCGCATTCATGGTTGCATCGTCAGGAGAGAAACTAATTGTTCCGGGGCCTGTTGCTGCCCATGTGACACTATTATTCCAGGCCGAAACATCTACAATATCAAAGGTATTCGTACAGATTAACGTATCATCGAAAATGGTAGGATACGGAATAAAGTTAATGCTTCGTTCGATTGTTTCATTACAAACGTTATCGGTATAAGAGACTGTATAAATACCGGCAGTTGTACTTGAAATAATCGGATTTTCCAGCATTGGATCATTGAATGAAATCTGCGGGAAAGTAGTAGACCACATTCCGCCGCCGGCAGAATAAGTTCCGCTTACAGGGAAAGCAAAATCACAGGCAAATGTATCGATGAAGATCATTGGTGACGGGATCATGGAAATGGTGATCGTAGTATCATTCGCACAATCGCCCGTGTTGTCAAAGATCTCTACGATATATTGTCCGCCGACAAGATTTACATTGAAGTTATTCGAGATCGGAATACCCGGGTTGGAAGAATTGTACCAGTTTACATTGGATAATGCCGCTGAATCAGACAGCGCTAACTGGGTAAAGAATTCATTGGAGCAAAACTCAAATTCACCTGAAAAATTGAAGGTTGGCTGAGGATTAACCACAATAAATGTATCTATTGTATAGGAACACCCACTTGATGAAATGGTTAAGGAGAGATTTCCGTTATGCGCATTATCAATCACATAAGTGGAACCCGTATTATTTCCGTTTGTTCCTCCTCCTGTTTCCTGCCATAAATAAGAATCCCAGGTTCCGGAAACAGAAAAGTCCACCGGAACACACCCCGGATTGTAACTGATAACTGGTTCAGGGGTGAAAAGTCCGCTTCCATCAATTACTTCGATATAATAGGTGATTGTAGTAGTATCCTGAACTGAATAATTATCTACGGCACTAATTGTTAGTGTATGAACACCCAATGTTTCCAGGGAACCGTCGATATTCACGGTAATGGAACCATTAGCTGCAACTATTGAATCTTGTGTTGTGTAATAGAGTAAACTGGTTGAATCAACATATACATGTGTGAGCTGATTATTCTCCGGAGAGCTGAACGGGAAAACAATTTGAGTAGTTCCGCTGCTGCAAACCTGTAATGTATCACAGTAAGCCGTCTGCAATGCAAGTGGAGCAATATTTCCGGTAGCACAAAAATCGAAGTAGAATGATTTGTTATCTAACCAGGAAACACCATCATTCACGCCGTTAGGTCCATCATAATCTGTTCCGGGGTGATCAAAGCGTCCGATCTGGATAAAGTCAGTTCCGTTACCGGAGTTGGCTCCTACTGTTGCAGGTATTCCGCCAAAGCCGTTAACTCCCTGAGATGCAGAACCGGTAGTCCATTGCATATCGGCAAAATGTATTGCTGTATTCCCTTCAATAACTAAAGGGTCCAGTCCATTGGTAATTACAATTTGACAGGTATTCGTTTTATCGTTCATATTGGAGAAATACCCCATGTTCACCCAGTTAAAAATAGCTGCGGTTGGGGTTATGGTCGCATGCATTGTCCCACCGTTCGTCAAAAAAAAATCGCCCCAAAATGCTGCGATCATTTTATTACCTGCGGAAGGGAAGGCTGATGAGCTAAACGCTGAAATACCATTTTCAAAACTGATATTCCCGTTATTATTCATCCAAACCTGGTTATAATTTTGTCCGTAGAAACAAAAGTCGAACGGCAAGGCAAACGGACTTGCAGAAGCCCAGCCGTCATCACTAGAAGTACTGCTTAATGAAGGTCCGGGAGGATCAAAATACCCGGAACATCCTGTTGCTTTTTGAGGAAAGAATTCGGTTACATACACGTCGCCGGCATAATCATCGGGATCTACCATTCCGGGAGACAGTACTGCCTCGTTTCCGGTTAGTGTTCCCGCAACCTTGAGCTGCTGGTATTCTTCTTCCGTAATGAAATTGATTGATTGCGCCTGAGCGATCAAGTTATTACCCGCAAGTAATAAAAGTAGTAGTAAAAAGATCTTTTTCATAATAGTAAATACAACCTCCTGACGAACGATTCAATCAGAAGGTTGCTTAAACTATTGCGGTCTGTTCCGATTCTTGTTACTATAATTTTTGTTTTTCTGATTTTGATTCTGTCCTTTTCCTTTGTTGTTCTTGTTATTAGGACGTTTGTTCGGCTGAATTCCGAATGATTTCAAAATCAGGTTTGTATTCATTAATTCGTCCGGATTTTCGAGAATCAGATTTCCCTGGGAAAGTTCACGAAGCTGCATGGCGATAACGTTGTTTTCAACCGTATCGTTATTGTAGGCAATGTATTGTTTCTTCATGAAATAGGCCATGGTTGTTTTCAAAAAGTCACGCTCTTCGGGATCCGTAACATTCTTTGAATCACTTAAAATGGCCTGCGTATATTTCCCGTAATGGCCGTATTTGATCCGGCTTTTCGGGTATTCCATTACACCAGGTTTGCTTTGCAATGTTTCTGCTTCAGGGATTACATAAGGAGAATCTACGTCGAGTTTAAAATCAGACATTACGAACAGGTGTGTCCATAATTTATGACGAAAATCGTCCACATCACGTAAATGCGGGTTCAACTGCCCCATTACTTCAATAATTGCGCGGGTGGCTTTATTTCGTTCTTCTCTGTCTGCAATTTCCATTGCATGTGCAATCATTTCCTGCACGTTTCTGCCGTATTCGGGCAATAACAATTTCTTTCTTGTTGTATTGTATTCCATGTCGTTGGAAGTGTATATCATGTTTATAAGCTCGTAAAATGAAGACCAGGCAGCTGAAAAGCTTTCAAAAGGTTTGGATTGATTAACCCGGAAATGTCTTTTTGGAAGACTTTGAGACCGGGATTGAATACAATAATAAGAAAATTAAATCAAAAACAAGTAGAGACAGGTCGCAACCTGTCTCTACTTAATGTTTCATGAACCAATATCGTTTCAGCCAACAATATTTATTGTTTGATTAATTTGACCGTTTTTGATTTGCCGGAATCATGGACCAACTTTAAAAGGTACGCTCCTGACGTCCATGAATCGGATTCCAGCGTTGTGATTTCATCAGAGATTGAACCGCTTGCAATTTCTCTTCCGGAAAGATCAAACACAATAAACTGCAATTTTTCTTCGGTTTGTATATGGAAGATTGAAGTTCCCGGATTCGGATAAATCATTACTTCCAATTCTGCTTCTTCGGTTATTGTAAGCTGACAATCATTTAAAGCATCATAGGTTGGTGCGGTAAAATTAAATCCGTTCGGACAACGGGAATAAGAAATATCTTCTGTTTGAGCTCCAAAATCTACCTGATCATAAATAACGGATCCGTTCGTAACGAAAACCGATTCTCCGCTTGCACTTAACTTAAAGTTTGTATGAAGTCCGCTTTGTTCCGAATCTTCATCTGTCCAAACGATCAGCACGTCATTTGCGTTGATGGTGCTACCGGTTGGAATTTGCCATTTCGTCAAATTGGCTGCATCGTCTGTCAGGTACAAACCTGTCAGATCTTTTGCTGTGGTAGTTGGATTGTATAATTCTACCCAATCGTCGTTTTCACCGTTCGAATCATAAGCTGTTGAACCGTTATCAGCCATAATCTCGTTGATCAGGATATCTCCCTGGGCAGGTAAACCAATAGTAATTGTCAGGGTGTGAAATTCATGTTCTGCACGCTGCGGACTATAGATTCCTGCATTGCTGTTTTCAGCATAAATGTAATATTCCATTGTTACTCCGCTGAGTGTAACATTGGCTCCGTATACGTGATCTCCTGCTGCTCCGTCGTTGTGGGTTCCATCATCGAACATCTGAACACGATTAAAGCGCAGCTGATGTTCCAGGCGATAACCCAGATAAACGGTGCTTTCATTACTGCAAGTGGCTGTAATTGTTACGGCATCACCATAATCGGGAGCGGCATTACTGGAATTATACGCAGTGATTGCAGGCGCTGAAAGCAAATAGTTTGCATTCGATTCGAAGAAATCAACGCGGGTATCCATTAAGTTCTGAATTCCGTAGATGGTTTGTGAGCCGCCACCGCCGCCACCTCCCGAGGTAACATTGGATGTTAATCCGTTCTGAAATTGTGTGTAAGTGTAGAATTTATACGGATCTGCCTGAACAGCTGCGTCGATAGTTGTTCGAAGCGTGTTAGCAGTAGTCAAATAATCGCCGGAAGCGAATATTTCCTGCACAATCGTCCGCAAGTGGGCCATATACATGCGCTTGTACATTGCGTTGGCAAGGATCATTTTGATCAACGGATGATTCGCGGAAGTGCTGTTTGAAAAAGGATCTAAGGTAGTTGCCGTATAGGATTGTCCTTGCTGTGGTCCACCGGGAAATCCCGCAAAGCTCATATTCAAATCCCAAACTGTGGGAACAAAACGATCATTCAAGTCTTTGTAGAGGTAGTAATTCTGACGGAAAGCACCGGAATAAGAATCCAGGTTCACCAAAACGTTATTGTAAGCAAGCATCCAGATTGCTCTGTCTATATCCAGTTTCGATTCGATATTGGTAAAATCATTGTTCAGGGTTGTAATCAGCTCTACCAAATCGTTCCAGCCGTAATCAGATTTCAGTTCATAACCGTTTGCGTAGGAAGAGCTGTCGGCATTGATGTATTTCAAATCCGGGTTTACGCTTGTTCCCTGTCCGGCACCGCCAGCCGGATTGCATTTAAAAAATGAGCCGTCGGAGGTGTAGTAATGGTCGCCGTTGAATTTATCGTTAATCGATTCGGCATTGGAATACACTCCTCTCAATGTCCCGTTAATGTAAACGTTCGCAAAATTCGCTTTCGGACAATCCATGTACTGTTCCAGGATTGCGTAGCTCAAAACTTCGCGGATCATGGAAGGGTCCTGGTACCCGTTTTGAAGTTTAATATCGGTATAGCCTTCATAGTCATAACTACCATGTGTGTGATCCAGTTCGATATGAATAGGGTTTTTATTGTTGCTGGCATTGTAGGAACTATTTCCTTTATATTTCACGCCAACACTATCGAAAACTTCACCGTTGATGCGCACAGAGTCGGCGATCAGATAATCTTCCGTTGTGCTGGCCAGCGCGTCCAGTTGAGCATCCCAATTAGAGAATCCAAAGAAAATCTCGATGGTTTGAATGGTGGAGCGGTCGTAAAGACCCTGCGCATGTGATTGAAATACCGGAAATAAAAGAAATGCTGCAAGGCAGCTTAGGAGAGTGTTTTTTTTCATACTTAATGTGTTAGTCATCAACCGTTTTAATATTAAGGTATTCCTGGATTAAAATACGCTTAACTTTTCTTTGACGACAGTTTTGAATAAATCCTTCGCTCAATAAATCGATTTACTAAAAAAAGACCTTGTAATCCAATCTTTTGGGACTTACATTTGAGCAATGGAGAAATATTTCACATTTATCGAGTGCATAGGCTATCTGGCTTCTTTGATCATTTTCACATCTTTGATAATGAAGGACATTCGCAAGCTCCGTATTATCAACTTCATTGGCTGCGGCTTTTTTATTACCTACGGAGTATTGATAGATTCGTTTCCTATCATCATCAGCAATGCGATGTTTGCTGTAATCCATGTGTATTACCTCCTGAAAATGAACAAGGAGAACAAAAGCAAATGATCTGACAGCTCATTGCTTCGTTCTGTAGAGTGAGTTTTCTTTACAACAATTTCGTAAAATCGAAATCCTGAACAATTTTGTAGGTCTGACCATTTACCCCATAACTTCCTCTTGGGCCTGAAGCTCCTGTTGTACCTGCTGAAGAAGCTGTTTGACCTGAAGCCGGAGTTCCGGACTTCCCTCCTTTTCCACCGTCGCCGCCTGCACCGCCCGATCCACCGGAATTATCGATATATAATTGTGTTTCAATTGTTGATACCGAAGGATGGACGTAAACGGTAACATTCCCGCCTCTTCCGCCTCTTCCGCCAAATCCGCCGGCACCACCCGGCCCGCCTCTTCCGGGAGCCTGGGGTTTTGTTCCACCTGTTCCGTTTTTCCCGTCACCGCCATCGCCGCCTGCACCACCTGCTCCTCCGGTTCCGCCATTTACTTCTACATAGAAAATTGGTTTTGAACCAATCATCATGGTTCGCCAAACTGTGTTACGGGTTGTGTTTAATACATGAAAGAAAAGTGTATCGCTTTTCTGCCAGCAGTGAATTTCGAGGTTTTCACCGTCCGATCCGTCCTGTCCGGTACCGCCTTGTCCGCCTTGCTGTCCGTCTCGAAACAACAAAGGCGTTTTTCCATTTTGACCTGTCTGACCGCGCGATCCGCTCAATCCTTCGAACCAAACCTGCGCATTTCCTTTGAAATTAATTATTACGGTATCCTGCGAATTCACAGAAAAACCTTCTTTATCGGTATATGTGAGCTGTACCGGGACACGGGATGTTTTATAATCGGGCAATGTCCAGTACACTGCAAGCTTTTCGTCTTTTATTCTGGCATCCAGGTTATCTGAAGAACCGAATCCTTTGTTACTTTCAAGCTTAATTGACTCGCCTGAAAACAACTGTGCGCTGATTGTTCCGGGAAAGGTGGTTCCCAGGTTATTCTGGGCATAGATATCGTAATCAACGTACAGGTAATTGATATTCTCAGCCATTAGTTTCTTGTTGTTATGACAGCTAACAAGCAATACTGAAGTTAGGCCAAGCATGCAGCCGAATTTCCAAAACGTTCTCATAGTATAGATTTACGGGTGCTAAAGTAGCAAAAGTGTGGAGAATGTGAGAGAAACAAATTCTTCGCGCTGCTCCTTCGCTGAAGCTAGGGCGTAAGCGTTTTGCTTTTGGCTAAGAAGCAATTTTTCCGCTGAAGGGTGCAGAAGAACTGGTATATTCCCACAAATACACAAATCATTTGAGGCGCTTACCAGTCGCCTTACCGAGCGGGCGTATTAAGAATGATGGGGTATCGCGCCTTGCTTTGTGAAATAATCCAAATAAACGCAAAGAAACAAGGGCGCAAAGGAATCTCAGTCTCGCGCTACTCTTTTGGCTAAGACTATTATATTTCCCACCGACGAACGCAGAAGAACGTTGAGGTTGAAGAGGAAAAGTTTTGTGCACGGATGAACAGATTCTTCGCGCTTTGTTTTCACGAAAGTTAGTGGATTCGGATTCTTTTAATGCGCCAACAAATTGATGGTTGCTCCATTCGGGTCTTTCACAAAAAAGCGTCTTACTCCCCAATGTTCGTCAGTAAGGGGATACACTATTTCGCAATTCAATTTTTTCGCCTGTTCATACATGACATCAACATCAGAAACCTCCATTGAAATAAAGATCGCTGAATTGTCTAAAGGACCTGTTTTGTCGAATTGCAGGATGGATATTTGCGCACCGGAGTTTACTTTGGAAGCGAAAGTCAAAATCCACCTCATGTCCATTACAAGTTCCAGGTGTAAAAAGTCGACATAAAACTGCCTGGTTTTTTCCATATCAGTGGAATAGATATTTGGAACGATGCGGAGAATGTTGGGTTTGTTTTGCATTGTTGGGGTTTACGAATAGTTTACATTCATGACTCTAATATTACGGATTAATTCGGAAAGGAAAAGGGCTACTTCTCTATCCCCGTCTTTATTAAATTCGAATACCCTTTTGCGATCATTCTGCTCTTGTCGCTGTTCCAGATTTCGCACTGGGCGTTGATCAACTGTCTTCCTTTCTTGAGAATCCTGGTTTCGGCAATCACTATATCATTTTCTCTTGCAGGCGAGAAATAATCAATAGCGTTGTTGATGGTTGAATAAAAATGATCTTCGTCGAAGGTGTAAACCGCCGTTCCAATTGCATCGTCTATGATTGCAGCCGAAATTCCGCCATGGAGTGTGCCGATCGGATTGGTCATTTCTTTGCGAACAATGTATTCAAGAACTACTACTCCTTCTTCCACTGAAACCAAAACCGGGTTCAACCAGCGCATTAAGGGTGAAGGTGTTGGTGTATCGGAAGCTTCTTTCCCGATCTGCTGTTTTAAAAATGTGACTACTTTGTTCATTGTTTTGATATTTGTTATTCCATCTGTTTTCCGGCGCAGGATCAGGAGACCCTCCGCTGCATGGGAGCACCGACAAGTCGATGCCATTTACCTGGTAATTAATCATCAAGTTTAGCCGCGAATGCACGAATTTATTGCGAGCCTATGCTTCGACAGGCTCAGCACAGGACGGACTCGCCGGATGACTTAAAATAATTAGTTAGGTACTGACAAACTCTTACAAGCCTGGATTCGTTGAATTGCGGTACCTAAGTTATTATTAGTGAATTCTTGACTTTAAATTACTCGTCTTTTTTTAAATATTCGTCGGTGAAATGGGCTTTGTGTTTTGGCTGGGAGAATTTATCAGAGTTGTAAGCCTGAGAATTTCCTTTTGGAATGGAAAGCGACTGCCAGTGTTCATTGCAGATCATTTTTCCAACAAACACAATTTGTCCGACGTGATACGGATAATGCGCCAACTGACGATTGATTGCATCGACGACCGAACAGCCCTGATTGCGGATATAAACTGTTTTCGAAAGATCTTCTTCAGTAAGTGAATCCAGTGTGTCGAACAACAATTTCCATCCTTCTTCCCATAATTTTAGGAGACCATCTTTCTGGGAGCTATCGTTTTCAAACTCCGCATCGCGTTGACGCCATTCTTTTTCACCGTCTGAAGTCAGGAAATCGGTCCAGCGAGAGAGCATGTTTCCATGCAGATGCTTCATAATAACAGCAATACTGTTGCTTTCATCATTGAACTGCCAGAAGAGTTTTTCATCCGGTAACTGATCAATCGTTTTATCTGCCAACTGTTTGTAGTAAGCAAATTGTTTCTTTACGCTTTCAAGATAATTCGTTTCCATAACTACTTTACTTTATTTTTTCAATAACCATTGCAGAAGAACCGCCACCGCCGTTGCAGATTGCCGCTACTCCGTATTTTCCGTTTTCCTGGTGAAGGACTGATATTAAAGTACATAAAATTCGTGCGCCGGAAGCACCCAGCGGATGTCCCATTGCAACTGCTCCACCATAGACATTTACTTTACTTTCTTCTAAACCCAGGATCTGCATATTTGCCAGTGATACCGCGGAATACGCTTCATTGATCTCAAAATAGTCGACCTGACCTAATTCTACTCCCGAACGTTCTAAAGCCTTTGGTATTGCTCGTGCTGGAGCAGTTGTAAACCATTCCGGCTCTTGTGCTGCATCGGCATAGCCAATAATCTTCGCCAGCGGTTTCAAATTGTGTTTTTCGACCGCTTCTTTTGATGCTAAAATTAAAGCCGCTGCTCCGTCGTTCAGATTGCTGGCATTCGCTGCTGTAATAGTTCCGTCTTTCACAAAAACAGGTGGCAGCATTGGTACTTTCTCCGGGATGAGTTTGAAAACATCTTCATCTTCCGAAACAACAATCTCTCCTTTTTTGGAAGCAATTTTCACCGGGAACATTTCCGAATTGAATTTTCCGGTTTTAGTTGCTTTTTCAGCTCTTGCATAAGATTTTAAAGCGTATTCATCCTGCGCCCCGCGACTGAATTCGTATTTCTCAGCACACATTTCTGCGGCGTTTCCCATGTGCAGCCCGTTGTAAACATCGGTTAATCCGTCTTTCAGCAAACCATCAATTAAGGTTTCATCTCCCAATTTGATTGGTTTTCTGAGCATTGCATAATGTGGTGTGTTACTCATACTTTCCATTCCACCGGTTACCACCAGATCTTCCAATCCCAGCTGTATTTGCTGTGCGCCGATGATAGTTGCTTTCATTCCGGCAGCGCACACTTTGTTTACAGTTGTTGCATCTATGTTATCAGGAATTCCCGCAAATTTTGCTGCTTGTCGCGCGGGAGATTGCCCCAGGCTTGCCGACAGCACATTTCCCATGTAAACGGAAGAGACTTTTTGCGGATCAATACTAATTGACAAATACGCCTCACGAATGGCCATTGCACCAAGTTCTGTTGCCGAAAGACTTGATAAACTTCCGAGGAAACCACCAATGGGAGTTCTCTTTGCAGCTACGATAAATACCTCTTTCATAATTGTTAAATGCTAAATTGTTTGACTTGCTCTTCGGTTATTCCAAAAACCGGTGGTGTTTTCACGCCAATCATATTCAGATAGATGTATAAAGCTCCTCTGTGATGAATTTCGTGAACGAACAAGGCATTTAGGAAAGAACCCAAATCTGTTTTGCTGCCATTCATCGTGGTTACTTTTCTCGCCAAATCGTCGTCTTTCAAAGACTTAAATATTGCTGCCGATTCTTCACTCATACGATTGAAATAAGCAACAATCCCATCATAACCGTCTGCCAATTCCGGTCCGCAACCTTTATAAGCTGGTGGGTTTCCAATTGCTATTTCTGCAAAAACAGTTCGTTCAATTGCCGCAATGTGACGAATAAGATCCGCAATGGTGAATTTCCCTTGTAAATAGGCAAACTCAAGTTGATCAGGAGGAATTACATTGATTAATCTTCTGGTGGCTTCTTTTGTTCTCTCATGATAATCAAGAAACCCGCGTATAGTTTTTATTTCCATATTTCTTCATTTTAGAATATACCAATCGGTATATTGTTGTTCAAAAAAAATTTAGTTCTTCAAATCGATAATGGTTTTCTCTAAAAAATCCATTGCTGCATTCAGGAAGTTCAATTTGCCTGACAGTTTGGTCTGTAATACAGCTCCTTGCACCAATCCAGCTAATACAGCAACAGTTTCCGTGCAGTTGAGATCAGCTTTTAATTCACCGCGTTCAATTCCTGTTTTCAACAAACGATCAATAGACTCACGCCAGGTTTGCAATGCCGCCGCAGCCCGTACCTTAAGCAAAATGTGATTGTCATCGGCTTCAGTAGCTGTATTTGCCAGCGGACAACCGCCCTGCAAAAATGGAATAGTCATAAAACCGCGGTAAACCTCCGGGTACACCAGTAATTTTTCAAGGATTGTTTCCTTTTCACTCATCTTTCCGCGGATGTAATTTGTCACCAGCTGGAAATTGTGATCGAAAGCTGCAAGCGCTACCTCATCTTTGTTTTCAAAGTTTCCGTAAATACTTCCTTTCGTTAATCCGGTAGCTGTTGTCAAATCACTCATTGACGTTCCGGCATAACCCTTCTCGTTAAAAACAGGAGCTGTTTTCTCTATGATGAATTGACGTGTACGTTCGGATTTTGACATAAATCTGTTTCGTTTGGAGCAAATGTAGTGAAAAATATACCGAGTGGTATATAATGATTATAATTGTGTGAAGATGCGAGAAATTTAGAGTCTCACCCTCCGAATTGATCATCTAAACGATTATTCAGCTGCCTGTTAAAAACGGTTGCTTTTTTAATTCGAACTGATACTCATTATCTGTGTAAAACGGCCAAAGTTCGAAATCCCCCAGTTTCTTAAACTCAATGTATGCCTGAGACTGCTGCTTCTTTTTATCCCGGTAAAATTGTCCCAACGATAATATAGCTAAAACAACTTCTTTGAATGAAAATTTCAGCAAGGGATTATTCGTGTCGAAATACGGCCATTTATATTCCTGATCCGAATGAAGAAACAAAATACACCTTGCAATAATCTTTAGTGTTTCGTCGGATAATTGGTCTGAACCTTTTAATTTATGCTGTCTTGTGTCGTCATACAAGCCCCAACAGAGTTCAAGCATTGGCCGAATAATCGGATCATCCAGTTTCGATTCATCTGCTCTATAATATTGCTCCGGAAGCCAGCCATTTGTTACTTCTTCCGAAACTTTGTCTTCAAAATCGTCATTCGAAAGAACGCCAACTGCCAGATGTCTTAAATGAAATGCAAGTTTTTTTCTTCTTTCTTTGTCTACCATGACGCTTGTATTTACCTAATATTAGAGAAAAAATCGAACTGTAACAACACACAACCTCCTGTTTCTTTAGATTTTCGATGGTGTTGTATCTAAAGATCAGGCAGTTGAATTTTTTTTCGAAATAAGCAAAAAATCGGTGCAGCGAAATAGGGTGTTTGTCATCTTAATGATAAACTAACTAATAAAGAATAAGATGAAAACTAAACAAATTACAGCCATTGCGTTGATCGCTTTTAGTGCGCTTGTGTCATGCAAAAAAGAAGAACCACAAGCAGCAAACAAAGATCTAACGGAAGCACCGGAATGCTCTTTCTGTGCGGGAGAAGAAATAAACCTGGATTCAAACGGTATGGTGAATGAGGCTTATGCGCATCAAACCTCATTTTTTCACGAAGACGGACAGGAAGTTCAACCTGTTCCGCCAATAATCAGAACTCCAAGCGGTTTTTACGATTACCAGGAGGGAATGTCGATTGCTTTTGACATGTCACAATTACCACTGGCTTGTACATCCAATAAGATCACTTTTGCACATGCAAGGTTTGCTACAAACACCAACGATCATCCAAGTTTAGTGAACGTTAAATTCCCTTCCACACCATTGATCATCTGTCCAGCCGATTCACTGGATGATTATTTGGCGCCATACGGCTACCAGGTACAGCATTTTTTCCAGCCTGCATTTGTAAACATGGGTATGAATGGTGAAGGGTTTACAGGTGTAGTTGATTCACTGATTATTACCGGTCCGGAGTTTGAAACGGTTACCGTTGGAGCAAATCTGTTTGAATCAGAGCTGAGAAGTATTTGCATCGCACATCAATAATCCACTACTGAGACATTACGGAGGAAAGGACCTTTTTTTTATATCCTTTCCTCCTTAAAATTCCTGATTTGAAGTTTACAGAGTTACATGATGCGTTGGAAGTTTTCCGGGATTCGAAAGATCCGGAGGCATTCAGGCATGTGTATAAAATGCTTTCGGGAAAATTGTATTACATATGTCTCAGGTACCTGAAAAACGAAGGCGATGCACAGGACATTCTGCAGGAAACTTTCGTAGCGGCTTACCACAAGATCGACGCTTTCAAGGGGAATGGAAGCTTTGAAGGCTGGATCAAGCGGATTGCTGTCAATAATTGCCTGCAAAAACTCAAGACTGATAAAAAGAATTTCACATTTAACAATTCACTGCGCGAGAATGAGGATTTCATCGAGGAAGAAACACATTATCTGAAAAAAGAAGAAACGGAAGAAAGACTGCTGCGTGCGATGAATGAACTTCCTATTGGATACAGAACAATCCTGAATCTCGCTATTCTCGAGGATTATTCGCACAAGGAAATAGGATTGCTGCTCAACATCACAGAAAGCACATCGCGATCTCAGTTGTCGAGAGCAAAAGCTGTACTAAAGGAAAAACTGGAACGACCATGACAAACAGCGAACAACACGACTTGGAAAAATTATTGAAAGATAATTTATCAGACAAAACGGCGAACGTTCCTGATTTTGTCTGGGATAATATTGAAGAAGAACTTTTCCCTAAAAAGAAGAGAAGAGGATTTTTCTGGCTTTTCTTCATCGGCATCGGATTAATTACTGGACTTTCAGCGGCTTACTTGTTTACCGGAAATTCAAGTGAGAAAAACGGACAATTGTCTAAAAATAAGTTGGCTATAGAGAATGATAAAAGTTCAGCTCCGGTTCATAAAAGAGTTTGTACGGAAGATTATTCACGTGAGAAATCAATTTCTAAAAACGCTTCAGAACAAAGTATTCAGACTGCTGGAAATAGACCGGCAACATCATTCATGGGTAAAGGAAGAAATTCCGTTTCAGGTGTTTCAGCTGCCTCAAGTAGTTCAGACAAAAAAACTCATGAAAATCGAACTAGCATAGGAAAAAACAACCTCAATCCACTTCCCGATCCCATTGACAATGCAGGCAACACTTCTTCAGCTGGAAACCTGACTGACAATGGAGAGACAAATGACAACAAAACCGAATTGACAGAAAACAATCAGCCAGATAAAAAAGAAAGCCTTGAAACCGAAACGAACACTGAAACTGAAAAAGAGTCTGAAACTGATGAGCCTGAAACTGCAGTCGCTACAGACACCTTAAAAAACACGTCTGCTGCTCCGGATGCTGTAAAACCAGATGAAGAATCAGGAGAAAAACCTACACGCTTTGCAGTAAGTGTTTATGGCGGAACATCCATGTACGATATGGCCGTTTTCAAAGATTATTTCACATCCGGGCAATTGAGCAATCGTCCGTTTAAATCCGGAGGAGTTGAAATTGGTGCAGGCTTCAGTTATAAGATCAAACCTAAACTCGGTGTTTATTCCAATATCTCCTTCAACCGCAAGAACACATCATTCAACTACAATTTGGCAATCACCCAAGCCGACTATTTTCAGCATTACAGCGTGGGCGAATTGATCCCGCTCGGGAATATTGAAGATGACGGGGCAAACAGTTGCTTCCTCGCAAAAAATGTAAGCGCTGAATACCAAATCAATTCATGGCTTTTTTCCCTTGGAACAACGTATCAACTGCTACAGTGGAAAAAAATCACCCTGGGTGCCGATTTGCGCTTTTCAGGAAACCTGAACTCAAAATTACAGATGAACGAATTGACCGTGATCCAAATTCAGCCGTATGAAAACGAACGTTTCAATTATTTCAAACTTGGTGGCGGTTTGCTTCTGGATTACCGCATTAGGAGGAATCTTTCGATCGGAATTGCACCAATGTATCACTGGCAGTTCAATTCAGATAAACAATCGTTTTACAAAGGAAAACTGACTGAACTGGTTTTGCCGCTGAGTTTTACGTTTCATTTTTGAGTGGAGGCGGAGTGTTTTCTGTGAATTGAAACAGGTAGAGGATATTTGTATAGTTTGGGTGGACTGTTAAATCACGCAAAGCAAAAAATTATAAATCCGTTTTAATTTGCTCAGAAGTTATTATTCTGGTCATTAACCTTTCAACATCATTATAACTATAATGATTGCCTTTTGATTTTTTTAATATCTCAACAAATTCGGAAATTTCAGATTCTCGTTCAATAATAATATACTTTATATCGTTAGGCTCAAATTCCAATCTCAAATGGCTTATACCCTGATTAATCGATTTCTTTTGTTCCTCTGTTTGATAACTTGCTAAACCGATTGCCATTTCATTACACTCTTCATAACTCGGCGTATATCTCCATTCTCTCTCGTCTGAAAAACGGTAATTTTTGATTACTTCTCCACCTCGTGAAAGATCAGCCTCATAATTTTTTACATATCTCAGAATATTTAACCAATTCTTTTGGTCCGCTGGTAGCTTACTCCAATCCACAGTTTTTTCAGTATTAATATTCCTGTAACTTTCTTCTATACTTTTCGCAAGAAAAGAACCGGGCTGAATGTAAATTACAGGATTAAGCTTTTGTTTTTGCGCCCATTCTTTAGTTAACCCAATTCCATATGCACCATACTTACCTATATGATCCTTTATTTGAGATAACGGAATATCACAAAAGCTAATAATCGGAGCACCATAAAGCAGTTCAGTTTCTAAGGTTAGAATTTCTGAGCAATACTTAATCTTAAAATTTTCTTGTAAAATTCCTTTTAGTGCATCACTTGTATTTGTGAAGTGAATAATAGAGTTCGAACTTAGAGCCATGGTATATTTGTAATGTGAATAGCATTTTTCAATACTAATTAAAAATTATGAAAGACAGTTCTTCACACAGGATTAAAATAACCACTTTCCTTAATATTTATCACGCGCAGTGTTCGACTGACTAACGTTTATCTACTATAACTAGCCACGCCTTGCTTATGAAAAAAGAAAAAAAAGAAAAAAATGAGAAAGAGTCAGCCCCGGCTGAGAGAATGAAGTGCAAAAGAAAAAGCATCCAACTTACGCTGAATGCTTTTTCTTCTTGTGGTCCCACTTGGAATCGAACCAAGCACCTACTGTCCCGATAGCTATCGGGAGAGTCAGTTGCAAGAATATTTCAACAATAATTTATCTTTCATTTCAGGATATTTTTTCAAATTCTCAATATAAATCCTGCTTTTCATTCGTTTAATATGTTTTTCAATCTGAATCATTTGTTTTGTACAATTACATTCAATAAAATGAAACAAATCCCAATCACTTGCTTGAGAAGTAAAATGTTGACCATAACCTGACGAATTATGAATCAAAAGTCTTTCTTCAATACCATCGGTAGTTATCCACCCCTCAAGAACTTCTCTAGTTCTTCTTATTGGG
>CAMLIF010000041.1 GCA_946479985.1 uncultured Flavobacteriales bacterium | reverse complement strand
AATGGTACCAAGACTGGCATTCAAACCAAGCTGAAGGTTAGTCAACCAGGTGATGTGTATGAGCAAGAAGCTGATAGAGTAGCAGAGCAGATAATGGGTATGTCCAGTACATCTGACTCCCCTATGCCTATAAACAGATCTGATAATAAAGCTGAACGATGGAAAACGATGGCCCTTGTAGCTTTGGGACAAAAGAAAATGTTTTCCAGGCCAATTCCGGCATTGCTGCATTTGGCTTTGTATGTGGCCTTCGTAATTACTCAAATCGAGTTAATCGAAATCATTATTGATGGCACTACCGGGAATCATCGTTTCTTTATGCATGCACTTGGCGGTTTCTATACATTTATGATCTCATTCATTGAAGTGTTGTCGCTTTTGGCCTTAGTTGCAACAATTATATTCCTTGCCCGAAGAAACATCCTGAAAATTGCACGGTTCAAAAATCGTGAAATGAAAGGTTTTCCAACACGTGATGCCAACATTATTCTCTGCATGGAAATCATTTTGGTTTGCTGCATTTTCACTATGAACGGCACCGACGAAGCGCTCTTCCAAATGGGGAAATCACATGCATCTGAAAGTTCAGGAACCTTTGGTTTCGCTATCAGTCAGTATTTAGGTAAAGGATTTTTCTACAACATGGATGCAGAAACACTTCACTTGCTTGAAAGAATAGGTTGGTGGGGACATTTAACAATGGTCATCGCGTTTTTGAACTACTTGCCATTCTCTAAACACTTTCATATCCTTTTGGCATTCCCTAACACGTGGTATTCAAATTTGGAGAAAAAAGGAAAATTCACGAATATGGAATCTGTTACCAACGAAGTAAAGTTGATGATGGATCCGACAGCAGATCCTTATGCCGCTCCAGCATCAGATGCAGAACCGCAGCGCTTTGGTGCCAAGGATGTAAACGATCTGACCTGGAAGAACTTATTAGATGCGTATACTTGTACCGAGTGCGGGCGCTGTACTTCGTCTTGTCCGGCAAATATTACAGGGAAATTACTTTCTCCGCGTAAAATAATGATGGACACCCGTGATCGTTTGACGGAATACGCAGAAGGGGTTCGTAAAAACGGGAAAGATTTCAATGATGGGAAATCATTGCTGGGAGATTATATTAAAGAAGAGGAGATTTGGGCATGTACTTCTTGTAACGCTTGTGTGCAGGAATGTCCTGTGAACATTGATCCGCTTTCTATTATTATAGATTTGCGCCGTTATCTGGTAATGGAAGAATCGAAAGTACCGACAGAATTAGCCGGAATGCTTACAAATATTGAAAACAACGGAGCTCCGTGGCAGTTTGCACAATCTGACCGAGGAAACTGGATTAACGAAGCATAAGTACAATAAGCGATTGATAAAAAAATCATTTGAAGTTATGAAATTCTCAGTAGTTGGTTTAGTTGTTTTTCTTTTGATGACGTCTTTTAACAGGCCAACGAATACAATTGTTTTGGACATTGACGGTGATCCGAATTGTTTGGAGAATAAACAGACTTACATGGTTCGTGTATTAGTTCCGGGAGAACTTTCTGATAGCGAATCAATGGTTCTTTCTGGAACTGGAATAGCACTTTCTTCTGTAGGTGACAATAGTTACCGCGGAAAAGTACTGTCATCAAAAGACGAGATCGTTTTAATGGTTTCGATCAGGAACAATAAATCGAATAGAAGTGAACACGTATTAACGCGTAAACTAAGCGTTTGCAACTAAAAGAAGTATTATGAGCACATTACACGTTCCGACAATGGCCGATATGATGGCGCAAGGAAAATCACCAGATTTGTTGTTTTGGGTTGGTTGTTCCGGTAGTTTCGACGATAGAGCAAAAAAGATCACGAAAGCAATTGTGAAGATCCTGAATAAATGCAATGTGAACTTTGCCGTTTTAGGTGCTGAAGAATCTTGTACCGGAGATCCGGCAAAAAGAGCAGGGAATGAATTTACATTCCAGATGCAGGCTATGATGAATATCCAGGTTCTGGACGGATATGAAGTAAAGAAGATTGTTACGGCATGTCCGCATTGTTTCAATACATTGAAGAATGAATACCCTGAGTTGGGTGGAAACTACGAAGTAATTCACCACACACAGTTGATACAAGACCTGATTAATTCAGGTCAGCTTCGTTTAGAAGGAAGCCAGGTATTCAAGGGAAAGAAAATTACGTTCCACGATCCGTGCTACTTGGGAAGAGCCAATGATATATACGAAGCTCCGCGTGAACTCATAGAGAAGCTGGATGCTGAGTTAGTTGAAATGAAACGCTGTAAAACCAAAGGGTTGTGTTGTGGTGCCGGTGGCGCTCAAATGTTCAAGGAAGCCGAAAAAGGAAACAAAGAAGTGAATGTTGAACGCTCTGAGGATGCGCTGGAAACAAACGCAACGATAATTGCAACCGGTTGTCCGTTCTGTAACACCATGATGACCGACGGAATGAAGAATTTCAACAAAGAAGACGAAATTCAGGTATTGGATATCGCAGAATTAATCGCAAACGCAGCAGAATTGTAATGAAACGTTTTGATCTCACACCGAATTCCACTTGTTGGATTTATCAATCGAACCGTGCACTTGATGCTACGGAAATTGTCTGGATTGAAGAAAAACTAGAGGAGTTTGTTGGTCAATGGGCCGCTCATGGAGCAAAACTGACTTCCCAGGGAATGGTTGTTGGAAAATACCACGTTGTAATTGCCGTAGATCAATCTGTTGCCGGTGCATCCGGTTGTTCAATAGATGCTTCAGTTCGATTTGTAAAATCAATTGGAAATGAATTGGATATCAATTTCTTTGATCGATTAAAACTATTGGTTGAAAACGACAATGTGTCCCCACGATTAATCCCGTTCTCTGAAATAAAACAGTACCCGAATGATTTTGTATACAATAATCTGGTAAACACGGTTTCTGATTTTGAGACGAAGTGGAAGGTGAAAGTGAGTGAAAGTCCTTTCTATAATTGAAAGTTTAAAATGTAGAGATGAAAAGGAACAGAGCTTTTAACTTGAATTCAGACTTTAAGCGTATTTAAATCTTTTCAATTCTTTTTGTCTTTTTTATTCTCAATTCGTATTCCCGCAACAAACTTGATCGTATAAAATGTTTGACGGTAATTCAGATCCTTGAATCGAATTCCTTTATTGTCAAAATCAGTAACCAGCATTCCAAACCAGCGCGGTTGGTTCCATCCTGCAGTGATCTTGAAATCAATCCTTGGAGCTAATCCGAGAAATCCCCTTGTTATTTCACCTGTGGCGTAATACTTTGTCTGAATGCTTGCGCCCAAACCACCCATGACTCCGAACTGCATGTTTTTATAACGCTTCACAAGTGCATATCCGGGAATTGCCCCTATGTCAAATGCAGCGATGTTCCGCGCTTCTGTAATTGTTCGCGTAGTGTCACGGATTTCCATTGGAACAAGCCCGTCTTCACAGCCAATGCCGTAAATGTTTACACTATATTTTACATAGAAAGTCTGGATGTCACGTTTGTAACAGCCGGTTTTTCCTTTAAAAGAAGGCATATTGAATTCATCAGTAAAAAAATGCCAGGTGTTCATAGAAAAACTCGAAGCAAGGAAATTCGACTTGTATAAATTCGGTGTAAGTTCGTTCAGCGTATCATTCCAATCAAGCGCATGTTTATAGGTGTAGCCACCGTAAGTATGAAAATCAATATCAAAGTAAAAGCGTTTCTTTAATGTGAAATCAACTCCAAGATCATAATAGGTGGTTTTGCCATAACGACTCAAAGGTCGCAGATTCCCTAATAATCCGGAGCTCAATCTGAGAGTCAGCCATTTATATGAAAAGCCGATTCCGATGATCATTTTACTGTTATTTCTCAATGTCAATCTGTTGATTCCTTTTTGCGACGGAATCTTGATTGATAACGGAGCCGTGCTGTAACCAAGATCGGCAAACCAAACAAATCGATCTGTATATCTTTCATACGCAGCGGTGCTTTCCTGGGCGTTAAGGCCTGAGAAAAGTAAGACAAATAATATGACAAGTTTATTTTTCAATTCCTTCGCTATGCAACAAGTACGTGTACACCAATGCAACTTCCTGCCGCTGATTCGATTTCCCCGAACCGCCGCCATGACCTGCTTCCATTGTACAATGAAACAATAAGGGATTGTTACTTGTATTGAATTCTCTCAATTTAGCCACCCATTTCAATGGTTCCCAATACTGGACCTGGGAGTCATGGTAACCTGTTGTTATGTAAATGCTTGGGTAAGCCATGCGCTGAATATTGTCATACGGAGAATAACTCAACATGTAATCGTACGCAGCAGCTTCATTCGGATTTCCCCATTCTTCATATTCTCCTACAGTTAAAGGAAGCGAAGCATCAAGCATAGTGTTCATCACATCAACAAACGGAACCTGTGCAACAATTCCTTTGAAACGGTTCGGGGCCATATTTACTACAGCGCCCATTAATAATCCGCCGGCGCTTCCGCCCTGAGCGTAGATTTTTGTTGGATCACAGTACCTTTTCATTCCAAGCCATTCTGCTGCATTAATGAAATCTGTGAATGTATTTCGTTTGCTCATCAGTTTACCGTCCTGGTACCAATCTTCGCCCAGAAATTTTCCTCCGCGTATGTGTGCAATCGCATAAACAAAACCTCTGTCTAAAAGTGAGAATCGGGTAGGAGAGAATGTACACGGGATAGTTACTCCGTATGAGCCGTAGCCGTACAGTAAAAGTGGTGCTTTACTCAGGTCTGTTCCCTTTTTGTAAACAATGGAAACCGGAATTTCGGTTCCGTCATTTGCTCTTATCCAAATGCGTTCACTGGTATAGTTATTCGAATCGAAAGATTTGTCGCGCAATTCTTTCTTATGAACAATACTTGTTGTTTTAGAATCGAAAGCATAAGCGAAAACGGTACTAGGCATTGTAAACGATTGATAGATATAACGTAACTCTTTCGACTCAGGATCATCCGAATGAATAAAATCTATTTCGTAAACTGCTTCGGGGAAATTGATCTTGCCGTCTGCCTTACCTGATAAGTTGTAATAAACCAATTCCTGAGTTCCTTTCGTTCGTTCGTTCAGGATTATTCGATTATTCAATGCCTGAAACCCATCAATGTATGTTTCCTTTCGATGTTCAACGATCGTTTTTCCTTCGGCAACAGATTTGAACTCGATTTCTTTAAAAACTACTTTCCGGTTCGGGGCTTTGTCATTGGTAAGAACGTAGAATCCGTTTTTCGTGTGTTCTAATTCGTACAGATGATCGTTGGTTCTTCCCAGCATGGAATGAATGGTTTCATCTGGTTTTGACAAATTGATCAGGAGAACATCGCTTGTTGTTGTACTGAAGCAGTTGACAAATATGTACATATCATCAATAGATTTAGTCAGGAATACTGCATAAGCTTCATCCTTTTCTTCATAGATCAACTCATCTTTTTCCGGATTCGACCCAACGGTGTGTTTGTAGATTTGAAACTCACGAAGTGTTTCTTCATCTTTTCGGACGTAGTAAACAGTTTTATTATCATTGGCCCAGACAACACTTCCGTCGGTGGTTTGAATTTCGTCTTTCAGCATTTTTTTGGAAACAGCATCCATAAAACGGATCGTATACTTTCTTCTTCCAACTATATCTTCACTAAAAGCGAACAAAGTATTTGAAGTAGAGAAAGAGAAATCGCCGACTGCATAAAACTTTTTGCCATTAGCTCGCTCATTCTCATCGAAAAACAACTCGGTTTTACCGTTAAATGTTCTGTACAGTTCTTTGTAGTCTTTTCCTTCAACATTTTTAAACTGAAGAGTGTTTCCGTTCATAATAAACGGAGCCGAACTCTCATTCGGGTCGATTCTGTTCTCAAATTCGTTCAATAAACCATCTGTTAACGATTTAAGCGGATTGAAATAGTTATCCGTATACGCGTTTTCTTCGCCGATATAGTCGAGTACTTCTTTTGAATCTCTGTTATTCATCCAGAAATAGTCGTCAACTCTTGTATTACCGTGCTCGGTGAATTTCTGAGGTTGTTTCTTTGCAACGGGCTGAGCCATTATTGTCATGGGGATTCCTATGATTATTAATACTAAAAGTTTCATTTTCATGGTAGAGATTGTACGGTAAAATTATCAATTTAACGGGCATTGTAATAGAAGAAGAAGGAGTTTATTATTTTTGTTGACATGAAGAAACTCTACAAGTTTTTATTAAACAAACTTCCACGGCCGTTATTGATTCGATTAAGCTATGTTTTCAGGCTTTTTGCTCCGTTATTATATAAAGGCAATAAGGTTGAATGCCCGGTTTGTGAGCGCAAGTTCAGAAAGTTTCTTTCATACGGTTCATCCGTTGCACATAGAGAAGGTGTTTTATGTCCTTATGATTTAACGCTTGAACGTCATCGCTTAATGTGGCTTTATCTGAAGCAGGAAAGTAATTTCTTCACTGCTGAAAAACTCGATGTGCTTCATATTGCTCCTGAACAGTGTTTTCACAAGAAATTTAAAGAACAAAAAAACCTGAACTACTTAACAGGCGATTTGGTTTCTCCTATTGCTGATATGCATTTCGACTTGCACGAGATTCCGCTCGACGACAACAAATTTGATGTGGTTTTCTGTAATCATGTTATGGAACATGTAGATGACGCACTTAAATGCATGAAGGAATTACACCGTGTTCTTCGTCCGGGAGGATGGGGAATTATGCAGGTTCCGCTCGATACTACAAGATCTGAAACATACGAAGATTGGTCAATTACTTCTCCGGAAGAACGTGAAAAGCATTTTTGGCAGAAAGACCATGTACGTCTTTTCGGATTGGATTATCCGCAGTGGCTGGAGAAAGCAGGATTCCGTGTAACTGTAGCTTTTGAAAATAATCCGTTGAGCGCAGAGATAAAAGAACGATATCGTTTACAACCAAATGAAACGTTGTATATTGTTCACAAGGATTAGCAAATGAAATTTCGGACAACAGGCTTTTTAATAATTACAGCATTATCAGCTTTCGTTGTTTATAATTGTTCCGGAAACCAGGCTGAATTTCAAAAACTTAATAAGGATCAGGAAAAAATTGAACTTGGGAAACGTCTTTTCTTTGATAAACGGCTAAGTTCAGATAACACTATTTCCTGTGCTTCGTGCCATATCCCGAACCGCGCTTTTTCAGATGGGAAAGCTCTGGGAACCGGAGTACAGGGAAGAACAACTTTCAGAAATGTTCCGGGACTTCTCAATGTGAAATACCTAAAAAAATTGATGTTCGATGCCGAGTTAACTTCCCTTGAAAGGCAAGTTCTTGTTCCGCTGCTCGATCATGCCGAAATGAATGCCGATCTGCCGGTTCTTTTCAATAAACTCAAAAAAGACAGCTATTATGTGTCAGCAGCGAAACGAATTTTCAATCGTCCGTTTGATAGCTATGTGTTAACAAGAAGTATTGCTGCCTATGAAAGAAGTCTGACAGCTATGAATAGCCGGTATGATCAATTTCTCAAAGGCAACGAAAACGCCCTTACATCAAATGAAAAAAAAGGAATGCAGTTGTTTACAAAACAATTGTACTGCACAAAATGCCATGAATTGCCCAATTTTACTTCATCCAAAGCCGAAAATAACGGACTCTACGCTGATTATGGTTCAGATCAGGGCCGCTTTCGTGTTACAGGGAAAGAATCTGATAAAGGGAAGTTTAAAGTTCCGGGACTCAGGAATATTGAATTAACCGCTCCGTACATGCATAACGGCTCATTCACAACCCTGTTGGAAGTAATCCGTCATTATGAGTCAGGAGGTAAAAATCATCCGAATAGATCAACTGTTGTACAACCTTTTAAGTTAACACCCGAAGAAGAACAAAATTTGGTCTTGTTTTTGAGAACCCTAACCGACACAATAGTAAGAAAGTAGTTTTTTGGCCGGGGAAATGTTAAAATCGACTCGAAATGTTAAAAAACAGCTCTTTTGAACTAGGAGTGCATAATAATTTAAAATAATATTCGTTATTTAGATTAAAACCCAGGAAAATGCAAACCCAAAATCCAAATAAACCATGTCAGTTAGTTCTTATTTCCATCAAACGCCGGAGTTACTTCGGCAGGAGCAAGTGTGGGTAACACAAGCTAAAGAAAATCCCACAAAATTTGAACCGTTGTACCGCAAGTACTATTCTCCAATTTTACGTTACTTGCAACAACGCGTCGATGATCCTGAAGCTGCATTTGATATTGCTTCACAAGTATTTATCAAAGCGCTTAAAAATCTGCACACTTACGAGTTCCGGGGAGTTCCATTCGGATCCTGGTTGTATCGTATAGCGAAAAGTGAGTTGTATCAGCAATTCCGTGAAAAACAATCCAGCAAATTAGTGCGAATGGATAATATTCAAATAGCACATGTAGACGAATTTTTCTACGAGATAGCAGAGAAAGAGCAAAATAAAACAACGTTATTATTAGCTCTGAACACTTTGAAACCAGATCAGTTACAACTAATTGAGATGCGTTTCTTTGAACAACTCAGCTTTAAAGAAATAGGAGAGTCTCTCGGATTAACTGAAAATAACGCCAAGGTAAAAACCTTCAGGGCAGTTGAGAAACTCAGAACAGTTTTTATGAAGCAGCAAAAAGCTGCATAAGTTAAAATGAAAGTCCGTTATTATCAATTAGTAACGGACTTTTTTATTTGTTCAATGAAAGCTATAATATGTTCATTAACAATGCACTTTTAAAAAAAACCAACACTTCATTAGCCGATTTCTCAAAGTTTGATGTATTTTAGCATCGTGAATAAAACTGTATTCAAGAAAAACTACATGAAGTATTTAACACTTTTCTTCGTTACTACTGCTTCCTTCATAGGGCTTGCTCAAACGTCGAACTTCAACACTCAACGTAACTGGTCATTTCAGAAAAAAGAAATAACTCTTGGTTTAGGTGGAACTAACTTCTTAGGAGACCTGGGTGGTGCTAACGCAGTCGGAACCGATTATTCAGTTAAGGATTGGGATTTTCCATCCACAAGCCTTGGAATGTCTTTGGGGTATCGTTATCGATTCCATCCTTATTACGCAACTTCGTTTGTTGTCAATTTTGGCCGGGTTCGCGGTAGCGATGCGAAAACTGATGAGCCAATTCGTAATGACCGTAACCTGAGCTTTCGTTCAAATGTCATAAACATTTCTCAACGCTTTGAATTTATCATTCTTGCGAAAGAGAAAGTTGGTCACAAGTATCGTATTGCAGGATTAAAAGGGATGCCATACAAAAATTCTCAATTGTATTTATTTACAGGAATTGGAGCAACCTACTTCAATCCAAAGGCACAATACGACGGAACATGGTATGCTCTTCGCGAATTACATACAGAAGGACAAGGTTTGCCCGGTGGTCCTGAAGAATACAAAAGAATTACTGCAACTATTCCAATTGGAATGGGAATGCGTATGGGAATTGGTAAAATGTGGCGTTTAGGATTGGAATTCACTTATGTGAAAACGTTCTCCGATTATATTGATGATGTTCATGGAACGTATTATGATCCGGCAATTCTTGCTCAGGAATATGGCGCTGCTGCTGCATATTTAAGTAATCCTGCAAAAACAACTTCATGGTTCAATCCGGGAAGTCAACGCGGTGATAAACAAAATGATGCCTTGTTCTATTTCAATATTACTATTGCACGCAATCTTACTTACAGCAATCCTCCGGGAATCAAGAAATTTAGAAGAGTTAAAATTGCGAAATTCTAATCGCAGCGAAAATAAAATAACGAACGAGGTAATAGGAAACTGTTACCTCGTTTTTGCTTTTTATATTTACAGAAAATTAAATTGATGTATCCGTTAGTCAAGAGAATCTTTTTCCTTTTCGATCCAGAAAAAGTTCATTACTTCACATTCAGCTTTTTGAAGTTTTACTTTAAAATTCCCGGAGTAAAATTCCTTTGGAAGAAAATTCACCAGGTGAATTCACCGTTGCTTGAAACAGAGGTGGCTGGAATAAAATTCCCGAATCCTGTTGGATTAGCCGCAGGATTTGATAAAAATGCTTTAATGATCAATGAATTGGCCGCCTGCGGATTTGGATTTATTGAAATTGGAACGGTAACGCCTGTCGGACAGCCTGGAAATGATAAAAAACGTCTTTTTCGTCTTGTAAGCGATGAAGCCATCATCAACCGAATGGGATTTAATAATGATGGAGCCGAAGTGGTTGTTGAACGATTGAAAAAACTGAACCCTGAATGCATAGTTGGTGGTAATATCGGGAAGAACAAAGTAACGCCGAATGAAGATGCTGCAAGCGACTATTTGAAATGCTTTCATGCCCTTGAACCGTATGTTGATTATTTTGTTGTAAATGTTTCCTCACCGAATACTCCGAACTTGCGTGAATTGCAGGAGAAAGGACCATTAACCGAATTGTTAAGCACGCTTCAGAACGAAAAAGTCAAATTGAATTCTTCGAAACCGATTTTCCTGAAAATTGCCCCTGATTTGACTGAATCGCAGTTGGATGACATTATCGATATTGTTTCAGAAACAAAAATTGCCGGATTAATAGCAACCAATACCACTATTTCAAGAAGTAACTTGACCGCAAGCCCGGCGCAGCTGGAAGAGATAGGCGCAGGCGGAGTTTCCGGTAAACCTTTAACACAGCATGCTACCGAAGTTATTCGTTATCTGCATAAGAAAAGTAATGGTGCTTTCCCAATTATTGGTGTTGGGGGAATTCATTCGGCCCAGGACGCGCTTGATAAATTAGATGCCGGAGCATGCATGGTTCAGGTCTATACGGGATTCATTTATGAAGGTCCGAAAATCGTAAAGCGGATCAATAAAGCGATATTAAAACAAAGACAATCAAAATGAGTGAGCGAGTTTATATAACAGAATGTCCGCGAGATGCCATGCAAGGTATTCACGACTGGATAGATACATCTGCGAAGATCAATTACCTGAATGATTTGTTGAATTGCGGCTTCGATACGCTTGATTGCGGGAGCTTTGTCTCGCCAAAGGCAATCCCTCAAATGAAAGATACTGCAGAGGTTTTAAACAACCTGAATGCAAGTGAAACCAAACTTCTGACAATTGTTGCGAATGAACGCGGAGCAGAAGAAGCAGCCACATTTGAACAAGTTACTTTTCTTGGTTATCCGTTTTCCATTTCAGAAACGTTTCAGCTTCGCAATACAAATGCAACCATTGAAGAATCGTTGAAAAGAGTGGAGGCAATCAGTTCAATCTGCGAAAAGAACAGCAAAAAACTTGTTCTGTACCTTTCAATGGGATTCGGAAACCCTTATGGGGATCTTTGGTCCGACGAATTAGTTTCCGAATGGAGCGATCGCCTGATAAATCTTTTTCCGGTTAATCGTTTGTCTCTTTCGGATACAATCGGAGCGGCAACACCAGAATTGGTGAAAAAGGTGTTTTCCACAACGTCAAAAGATATTCAGAACGTTACAATTAGTGCTCATTTGCATACTTTACCTGAGAACGCTCAGAATTTAGCTGCGGCCGCATATGAGGGCGGATGTCGTTATTTTGAAGGTGCAATAAAAGGGTTCGGAGGCTGCCCCATGGCGAAGGATGAATTAACCGGAAATATGCCTACAGAACGAATGCTGGATTGGTTTGAGTCGAAAGGAATAGAAACAGGAGTAATTAATACTGGTTTCCAGAAAGCTTTTGTAACAAGTTCATCAGTATTTCATTAATTCAATATCATGAAGAAATTATTATTAGCCATCGTTGTTTTGTTATGTGTACTCTCGATACTTATGTGGCGAGGCTGTAACAAGCAGGCAGAAATTGATCTTGCTGAGAAAAGTCAACCTAAAAAAGAAGTTGTTGATAACACAATAAGTACTGATTTCAACACCAATTCCTTCGGTTCTCAAACAGAAGTTAATCTTTTGAAAGAACTCAAGATCTGTAATCCAACTGCCACAGATGAGTCTGATAGAATAAACGCTCCTTGTTCCCCTAAGCTGTTTAAGTTTTTTCCGCTTTCAAAAAAGATTCCCCTAAACGATGCCTTTATGCTGTTGATAAAATCGGGGGTGAACGGGTTTCCTATTCGTCGCTTTTTAATTTTTGAGCGTGAAAACGGTCAGTTGATCAAACTAAACGGCTTTAACGGAAATTTGATCGAGAGACGACCAAGTCCAAGCGGATACGATGATTTGATGATCCGCTTCCCGGAAAATGCAGAAGGAAGCCTGATTTATTTCAACTGTTTATTCAGCTGGGAAAATGGCCGTTACGAATACCAGTACTGCGAAGAAATTGATGAGAACGGACCAGCTAAAATTAAAGCTGAGTTTAGAGATTCTATGGCTGTTGAGATCAAGAAAGTACTTGATAAGAATAATATGCTGTTCTAATGCGTTGTTTTCTAATTGTATTTTTCTTTGCTGTTCTTACTTCCTGTATGGATGATCAGAAGAAAATAGACCAATCTATTTTTATTCATGACCGTTCTTCCAAAGTTTGGTTAGTTGACAAGAAAATGCAGGGAGAAAAAGATTATACACCTTTGCGATTCGAATACAAGGAATTGGTTGTTTTCCACCAATCAGGCAATGCCTATTTCTATAAAATGCAGGAATTCGGAAAACAACCGGGATATAAAATGACGTTTGAACTGGACAGGGAAACGGACGAATTTATACTCACAAACAGTAAAATGACACGCACTTTTAAGATAAAATCACTTGGCCGGAGAAAAATGATCATAGAATCAACCGACAAAAAATATCCGTATACATTGCACTTGATTCCATTTCCGGAATATTGAATAACCCTTTAGAGGGGTGTTTTCTTTTGAAGAAAAACGTTATTTTTGAAGGCCGTACACTTAAATCGATTAAAATGAAAAGCTTATTACTTCTTGCGTTTGTTCTTACCAGTTCAATTTTCACATTTGCTCAAACTTATGATGAATATCTGGATTCAGGAAATCAAAAACTTCAAGCGAAAGATTATAAAGGAGCAATTGCTGATTATGATAAAGCTATTGCTATTAGCCCGCAATTTTCGCCTCCTTATTATAACCTGGGCCTTGCAAAATACAGACTGGAAGATTACAAAGGGGCATTAGAAAACCTGAATACTGCAATTCTATTGAAAGATTGGGATGGTGACTATTATTATAAACGTGCACAAGTTAAAACTGAATTAAAAGACTTTAGCGGTGCAAAAAAAGACTTTGATAAAGTGAGTGAATTGTTGCCAGCAAAATCATTAACGTATTATTATCGAGGATTAACAAATGAGGAGCTCGGAGATAATAAAAGCGCTCTTGATGATTTTAATAAATACATAGAAATGGAACCGTCGGATGCCGATGGCTGGGTACTGCGCGCATTGCTTAAATATAACACAGATGATTACGAAGGTGCAATGGCCGATTACACAAAAGCTATTGAACTTGATGGAACACGAGGTGCTCTTTATAATGACCGCGCCCTATGCAAAATCCAGTTAAATAGAAATTCAGAAGCTTGCGCTGATTTGAAAAAAGCGATTGAAGTAGGCGGTTCGTCATCTGCACAAAAACTCCTGGATGAATATTGTAAGTAAAATAATTAAACGAGTAACAAAAATGAAATATCTATTAATATCCTTTGTTATTAGCGTCGCGAATATTAGTTACGCTCAAACATTTGAGGAAAATCTGAATAATGGAATCGAAAAAGAAGAATCGGGAGATTATAAAGGCGCCATTTTAGATTTTAATAAAGCAATTGCCCAGGATCGCAAAAATCCGTTGGCTTATTATTTCAGAGGTATTACAAAATATGCAAACGATGATTTAAAAGGTGCAGTTGCAGATTTGAACACTGCCATTACATTATACCCGGATGATGCGGATTATTATGAATCGAGAGGATTGGCAAAATGGGACTTAAACGATCTGAAAGGAGCAATGGCGGATTACACGAAGGTAATTTCGCTTAGTCCTAAAAATGCTTCAGCATATTACAATCGCGCGTTATTAAAAGAAGAATTAGACGATCAGCCCGGGGCATTGGCTGATTATAATAAAGCTATTGAATTCGATCCGGAAGATCCCGACAGTTATATGAATCGTGGAATTTTAAAATATTCTACTTCTGATTATACAGGAGCAATAAAAGATTACACAAAAGTAATAGAGCTCACTCCTGAAAATCACTATGCCTATTCAAACAGGGCTGATGCGAAATCAGATTTAATGGATTTTTCAGGCGCAATATTAGATTATAGTAAAGCCATTACGCTGGATCCAACTTATGGAACAGCATACTACAACAGAGCAATCGCATATATCGAATTGGACAAAACCACAGAAGCTTGCAGTGATTTCAAAAAAGCCGCTGAGCTGGGAGAGGAAATGGGGCAGGAAGCAATTGATCTGAATTGTAAATAAATCTGAATTCTACTTTCAATTAAAAGTACTTAAGTGATAGTCTGGATATAATTTAGTGTATTTTCGTTGAAAACTTTTTTATTGGATTTCGATAGTTAATTGATTGATTTAAAAACAGTTTATATTTTTGTCCAAACTTCACTTATGAAAAATTTCTTCCTGCTATTTGCTATTTCATTATTTTTTATGTCCTGTGGCTCTGACGGAGAATGCAAGGAATGTAATAAGAAAAAGGACGAACCCGTTAAAGACACCGTTGTTGATTCAATGGAAGAAGCATTGAAAAACGATTCAGCGGTAACAGTCGGAATGACGAAGGAACAGAAAATCAACCACGTTAAAATTGTACAGAAGTATGGCGAGCAGTGGGATTTCTGTAAATGTGTTGTTGCAACAGATTCAATTGATGATGCCGTTGAGAATTCAAAATTGACAGATGATCAGGTGACGAAGTTAATGGAACGTTGGGATTACGTTGATAAAAAATGCAAGGAACTAACCACTTTTGATAACCAAACTCCTGACGAACGCGCAAGACACGATAAAAAAGTGATCAAGTGTTTGAAAGAACACGGCTTGAGAAAATAGGTGTTTTTCCACCTGTATTTGATTTATGAAGTCTGTTATTCTCTTCTCTTTTGCTTTGTTCAGTTTTGCCTCATGCAGTACTGGTAAATCAGCCATTGAATCTGATCAAACATCTGAAGCTGACATGACAGGGGCTCCGAATGAAGAGTGGGATTTTTGTCAATGTATTGTCAAACTTGATTCAATAACATTTGCAATTGAAAGTGATAAGCTTACTGAATTACAAATAGATAAATTGATGCAGCGTTGGGGATTTGTTGATCAAAAATGTAAAGAGCTAACTGCTTTTGACAATTCAACACCGCAATCTCGGGAGAAGCACGAGAAACATGTAAGAACGTGTTTGGAATGAAATTCACTAACAACTGACAAACTCCATGTACCCAGTAACCAAATTTGGTTATTAGGTAATTAGTGAATTCACTTACAGTAAATTTCTTACCTGATTTTCTGCTCAAGCGCAATCGCTAACGACACATAGAAATTTCTTCCCTGCTGCTGGATTCCAATATTTTTCAACGATGATAAATGATTGAAGTAAGCTGTATTAAAGA
Organism: uncultured Flavobacteriales bacterium; assembly: GCA_946479985.1. The sequence goes on along the minus strand of CAMLIF010000041.1, from coordinate 12,848 downwards.
TATTCTTTACTCCGCCTCCAAGCGTTATTTTTTCCATCCCTTCTTTACCCAATTTCAAACTAAACGATACATCAAATAAAGAATAGGCTTTGGTGCTCGTTTCAAACTCCGAAATCCTGTCCTGGGCAAAATAATACGAATGTTGAATTGCGAAATATCCGGAAGGTTTCGATTTAGAAATTACACCCAGGGGAACTTTCACTAAAGTATTGATTCTCGATTGCGGAATGAACGGAAGGGAGGCTCCGGAATGCTGCTCACCGCGAACGTAGGAATAAGTGCCTTCTAAATGGAAACCGTGTGCAAAGTGTGGGTGCAGATGAATCCCGAAATCGGCACCATACAATGCAACCTGGTTTGTTTGATCGTATACATAAACCGGGCGGTCTTCAATTACAGAATCAATCGGACTTAAATAGATATAGTTGTTGATATTATTGAAAAACGGGTTGAAAACCATGGAAAAATGCTCATTTCCGTATTCATAAGTAAAATCAATCTGCGTGGCTTGTTCCGTTTTCAAATCTGTTGATCCGATTTCATAACGCAAAGCTCCTTCGTGCGCACCGTTGGCAAGAAGTTCAGACGTATGCGGAGCTCTGAATCCACTTGATAAATTCAATCTGAACGTAGAATTACGGACAACGCGTAAAATTCCGGCAGAATAATTCAGACTTGAATAATCTTTTGAGAAATGAATAGAATCGTCTTTTACAGTAATTGATCTCAAGTCACCGCGAATTCCGGTTTGAAACTTAAAGTCTCGTATTGGGAAGTCGAAAACCAGGAAAGCCCCGTTATCCATGGAATTGGCATTCGGAATCAATCGTTCTTCGGCATTTTCGCTATTTCTGTTTCGTTGGTCCATTCCCTGGATTCCAACTGTTGCAAAAACACGGCGTCTTAAAGCATGCCTGTATTTCACTGTGTAAACTGTCGAATTCAGATGCATAGCTAAAGCGGCTTCATCAAAACTATCCTCAAATTCATTCAAAGAATTGTAGGTGTTTCCAACATTGATCTGCAAATCATTGCCATGATTCAGGAAAAACTTGTTCTCCCAGGAAGCAATGTGGTTTTCGATGTATTGAAATGGTGTTTCCAGTTGTCTGCTGGTTTCGGTACTTTGAAAAGAAAGCGAAGTTACAATACTATCTTCGCTTTCTCCGGGAATCCCGACATGTGAACTCAGGTATGTATACCGCAGATTTGTCACCCATTTTCCTTTCGAATAGCCAAATGAAAGTTTAGCCAGTTTGTCGTTGTAGCGGGAATTTACCAGGTAATTTCCGTTCGCCAGTTTGAAATCGGCTGAAGTATTGTAACCTGCAAACACATTCATTCTGAACTTGTTTTGAGAGAATTTCAGTCCGGCATACGATTGTGAGTTCAACCCGTTGAATTCAAATGAACTCCCGATTTTTTCTTCCACGTAACCCGATTTTGTATAAGCTTCATCTACAAAATAAACAATCCCACCTAAAGCGTCGGAACCGTAATATAAACTTGCCGGACCTTTCAAAATTTCTACAGATCCCACTCCCAATGAAGTAACGCCCATTCCGTGATCACTTCCCCATTGCTGGTTCTCAATGCGAATCCCATTTAAAAGAGTAACAACACGAGTTCCGCTCAATCCGCGGATAACAGGTTTACTGATTCCGTTACCGGTTGAAGCAGCATAAACTCCCGGAATTTTCGAAAGTGCTTCTCCCAGGTTGGTCGATTTAACTGTATTCAATTCCTCGATCTTTTTCACTTCGATATGTGTTACCGTTTCCCGTTGTAACGTTCCGCGGGAAGCAACAATAACCACTTCATCCAGTTCAACGTGACTCGGAATAAGTGCAAGAATCACCTGAATTTTTCCGTTGATCGGTTGAGCAGTAGTCTGAAAGGAATTGGATTGATATCCTTCTTTTTCAACCACAATTCTTACGGTTGAAGGTAGTTCAAGGTTAAACTGAAAATCACCGTTTACATCTGTTTCTGTTGAAGTCCCTAGATCTATCAATCGAACTGTTGCGCCAACAACCGGTTTTTTTGTTTCTGAATCCTCTATTTTCCCTGACAATCCTTGTGAGAATGAAAACGAAAAGGCAAGAAGACTAATAATAAGTGTAAAGAAGAGTTTCATATAATGCAATTGTGTTGCAAATATAAAAACGAATCTGGATTAAATGCAATATTGTTGCAATAAATTATTTGAAAACAAAAAAAAGGGAACCGAAGCTCCCTTTTGATATTCATTTGTTGCGATCAATTAGTAGTAAATCAATCGGCGAACTTTAGTAATGTGCTTCGCTAAACGGATTACTTGTTTCGTATAACCGAACTCGTTATCGTACCATGTATACAAAACAACATTTTTCCCGTCAGGAGAAACGATTGTTGCATGTGAATCATAAACAGAACAGCATGTATTACCAATGATATCGCTTGAAACCAATTCCGGATCGTACGAATAGAAGATCTGATTTACCAATTCTCCTTCCAAAGAAGCCTGACGAACCACGTTATTTACGTCTTCGATTGTTGTTCCTTTTTTTAATTCCAATGACAAAATTGCCAATGAACCATTTGGAGTTGGTACACGAACCGCATTTGCTGTCAATTTGTCTTTCAAATCTGGAATTACTTTCGTTACCGCAGCTCCAGCTCCGGTTGAAGTGATTACCATGTTAATTGCAGCAGAACGACCACGACGAGATGACTTATGCATGTTATCCAGTAAGTTTTGGTCATTCGTGTATGCGTGAACTGTTTCAATATGTCCTTTCACAACTCCATAAGAATCATTGATTACTTTCAGGATTGGAGAAATAGCATTTGTTGTACAAGAAGCGGCAGAATAGATCTTCTCGTTTTCAATATCCAATGTTCCCTGGTTAATTCCGTAAACTACATTTGGAATTTCTTTTCCGGGCGCAGTTAACAACACTCTTGAAACACCATTTGATTTCATGTGACGTTCCAATGCTTCACGATTTGTGAAAACACCGGTATTATCGATAACTAAAGCATTCTTAATTCCGTGAATCGTATAATCTACGTCTTCCGGATTAGAAGCATCAATCATTTTAACAGTATGACCATTGATGATCAACGCTTTGTTTTCCAGATCTTCAACAACCGTTCCTTTGAAAGCTCCGTGAACAGAATCAGAACGAAGTAAAGCGGCACGTTTGATAATGTCTTTATCAGAAGCTCCGCGAGTAACAATAGCACGTAAACGCAATTGTTGTCCTTTACCGGCTTGTTTAATCAACTCACGGGCAGCCAAACGTCCAATTCGTCCAAAACCATACAACACAACGTCACGCGGCTCAACCGAGCCAGAAGTTGCAGTTGTGAAACCAGCCAATTTAGAAGCAAGGAAATCTGCTTTTGAAGTTGCTCCTTCAGCTTCGTATTCAGAAGCCAATTTACCAATGTCCAACTTGGCAGGTGCCAAATCCATTTTCAACAATTCTTCAGCAAGTCCGGCAGTAGTTTGAATGTCGATTGACTTTTTAACTACATTTTTCGCGTACTCGTGTAGGTTTAAAATTTCTGAAATCGTGATGTCGGTAAGATGGTTACGGAAAAGTACCAACTCGATACCTTTATCGTACAACAACTCACCAACGTGACTTGATAATTTTACGGCAGCACGTTCGCGTTGAACATGTTGGTTTAGCTCTTTTTCATAGCCAACTGCAGTTTCCATGTTTTGTTTTTGTTTAAAAATGAATATTAATTATGATCCTTATAAAGCAAAAAAGGTCGCCCGCAATGCAGACGACCTTTTCGTTTATCCTAAATAAGCCTTTAACAATTTGTTTCTCGAGGTGTGGCGCAACCTTCTGATTGCTTTCTCCTTAATTTGTCGGACACGTTCACGTGTCAGATTAAATTTGGCACCAATCTCTTCAAGTGTCAATCCGTGGTTCATTCCGATTCCGAAGAACAAACGGATGATTTCACGTTCCTTATCAGTCAATGTACTCAAAGAGCGTTCAATTTCACGTTGTAATGATTCTGCCATCAAAGCGTGGTCTGCTTTCGGTGAATCTGAATTAGCCATTACATCCATTAATGTACCTCCGTCCTCTGAAGAGGATAGGGGAGCGTCCATTGATACATGACGACCTGAAACGTTTAAACTTTCTTTGATCTTGTCTTCAGGAACTTCAAGAGCTTCAGCCAATTCTTCAGCAGAAGGCGGGCGTTCAAATTCCTGCTCCAAACGAGAGAATGCTTTGTTGATCTTGTTCAATGAACCAACCTGGTTCAAAGGCAAACGTACAATACGTGCTTGTTCGGCCAAAGCCTGCAAAATTGACTGACGAATCCACCATACAGCGTATGAAATGAATTTAAAACCACGGGTTTCATCAAATTTTTGTGCTGCTTTGATCAAACCTAAATTTCCTTCATTAATCAAATCGGGAAGTGTAAGCCCTTGATTTTGATACTGTTTTGCAACCGACACAACGAAACGTAGGTTCGCTCTGGTTAGTTTTTCTAAAGCTCGTTGATCGCCTTGTTTGATTTTTCGAGCTAATTCTACCTCTTCTTCAGCGGTAATTAGTTCTTCTTTACCAATGTCCTGAAGATACTTGTCAAGTGATTGACTCTCACGGTTGGTAATGGATTTTGTAATCTTTAATTGTCTCATGTACAGAACAGAATTTCCAATTTAAAACGTAAAATGGACTGCAAAGTTACGATGAAAAGGAAGTACAATCCAAATTAATTTAACAATAAATCCGGAATTTTTCGCTTACCAAAAAGCGTGCCCTATTACCCAATTGGCTACAAACCAAGAGAGATGCCGTATTAAGGGCATCTCTCTAAATTATGAAACAATTGTTAATTCGCTATATTCCGAATGCGATGTAATCTTTTTTGCCGTTTGCGTGTACAATTTCGAGATAAACACCACCTTTCGCTACATTCAGGAAAGAGGTTAATTTCTCTACAGATTCACAAGGCTTTTGATTCACCGAAATGATAACATCTCCTTCTACCAATCCGGCCGATTTAAGCTTTCCGGGTTCCAGTGATTTGATTTTAACTCCCTGCGTGATATTCAGCTCTTTCTTCTCTTTATCTGTTAAGTCACCGAATGTGCCACCAAGTGAACTGGTTTTACTGATCTCATCTTTCGTTTTTAAAGCAGTTTCGCCATCCGCTGAGCGAAGCAGTACTTCTTTGATGACTTCCTCGTTCTCAGTATTGCGCAAAGTAAGAGTTACTTTATCGCCAGGACGACGTTTACCAATTTCCTCCTGTAACGATGCGACAGAGTTCACTTCTTTCGAACCAACTTTGGTAATTACCCAGTTTTTCTTGATTCCTGCTTTGTCTGCTCCACCACCTTCAGTAATCCCGCTGATGAAGATTCCTCTTGTGGTTGGAAGCTTATTCGTTTCTTTTAATTCCTGGCTGATATCAGCAATTTGAACACCTAAGAAAGCACGCTGAACAACTCCGAAATCAATCAGATCCTTCAATACTTTATTAACCAGGTTTACCGGAACAGCAAAACTGTAACCCGAATAAGATCCTGTTTGCGATGCGATTGCGGTATTAATACCGATTAGCTCTCCACGGATATTCACTAAGGCACCACCACTGTTTCCAGGGTTCACAGCTGCATCGGTTTGAATAAACGATTCAATTGGAACCACGGTATTACTTGTTCTGTCAGAAAGCAAATTTATGTTTCGTGCTTTTGCACTGACAATCCCGGCTGTAACGGTAGAAGTGAGATTAAACGGATTTCCTACCGCAAGCACCCATTCTCCAACTCTAAGATCATCTGAGTTTCCCAGAGGAATTGGATTTAAATTTTCCGCGTCAATCTTCAGTACCGCTATATCTGTAGAGGGATCGGTTCCTACAACAGTTGCGGTATATTTAGAGTTATCATTCAGAATAACTTCAATCTCAGCGGCGTCTTCAATCACGTGATTATTAGTAACAATGTAACCCTGGCTTGAGACGATAACTCCGGATCCGGAACCGCTTCCATATTGTTTGAATTCCCGGTTCCCGGTTCCGGGACCATAGAAAAACTCATAGAACGGATCTCTCTGAACCTGCGTCCGGACAACCTTAGTTGTAACGTGAACGACAGAATTAATGGTGTTTTCTGATGCCAGAACAAATGCATCAGCATCAGTAGCTGGCATATTGGAATAGGAAACTTCTTTAGCCAGTCTGTTGCCATCAATTACCTGATCTGAGAGTGCTGGTTCATTTACAACAGACAGTACATAGCCAAAAGCAAACGGAATCATACCACCAACGATTCCTAATCCTAAAAATTTGAATGATTTATTCATTTTCTCTTTCATTATAACGGGTAAAAATTCTAACGCAATAATAAGGCATATCCAACATTGATTGTTACATTTGTGAAGTTAAATTTTGTTAAGCTATTAAAGGCTATAAATCAATCACAGCAACGAATACAGGATGTTAAAGTTTGCAAAGTATCAGGGGACAGGAAATGATTTTATCTTAATCGATAATCGGAACGGAGAATATTCCAATCTGTCTGTTCAGGCTATTCAAAAACTTTGCGACCGGAAATTTGGAATTGGTGCCGACGGTTTGATCAAAATAAACAGTCATGATTCGCTTGATTTCGAAGTTGACTACTACAATTCTGACGGAAGCAAGAGTTTTTGCGGAAATGGTGCAAGATGCTCGGTTCAGTTTGCGCACAGTCTCGGAATCACGAACGAACATGTGACTTTTCTTGCAATTGACGGGATCCACCAGGCCTGGAAGAAAAACGATCTCATCGAACTGGAAATGCTCGATGTTGATCAATATTTAATGGATGGCAATTCTTATGTGATTCATACCGGGTCACCTCACTTTGTTTCATTCGTGGATGAAATTGATTCTTTCGACATTCTGTCGTACGGGCAAGAAATTCGCTACAATGAAACTTATGGACAGTCGGGTATTAACGTAAATGCGATTGAAAAAAAAGACATCCATCGATTTGCTATTAGAACATACGAACGCGGGGTTGAAGCAGAAACTCTTTCCTGCGGAACTGGTGTAACCGCCTCAGCAATTGCATTTGCTATTGAAAACGATTTGTCAGGTGAATTAACCATAACAGCTGAAACTCAGGGTGGAGTTTGTAAGGTAGAACTCAAAAGACGAGGAAACCATTTTACGGAAGTAAAACTCATTGGTCCGGCAACCTTCATTTTTAAAGGGGAGATTGATGGCATCATTTGAGTTCAATGAAATTAGACGGGAATCACCTGTTTTTGAAGGAAGTGCTTTAATAATCTGGATTTGGAACGCAGATAAAATTCCTCCGCATCTGGGCATTTCTGTTGGGAAAAGTTATTTTTCCCTGACTTATAAAGGAGTAGAGGCTTTCCAGACTGCGGCCATGCTTAGAAAGATCAAACGACTTCAGATCCCGATGGCTTTTGTCAGAACAAAAATTGATATTGACGAAGATCAGGCCGCAAAGCTTTTTCAATCGTTCGAACGTGCAAAACCTGGCGGTTCTACCTGCTTAAGCCCGATTAAAGAATTGTGTGATTCCGGTGCAGGAGTTCTACAGCTTGCCAATCTTCTTAAGGAATTGGAAGATTCAGGCAGCATATCGGATTTTCACGGCCTGAATTTGCCACCTGATTATTCTGCTTTGCCCGAATACAGTTGGTTGGATATTGTTAAACGAATAGAACAACTGGATGCTGCGAAATAAATCGATCTACCTGCGAGCCGTTGAAAAAGACGACGCAACCCGCTTGCTATTATGGGAAAACGACCCGAAACATTGGAAAGTTACCGGTACGGAAGTTCTGTTTTCTCTGCAGGGAATTCTGGATTATATTGATCAGGCGCAGCACTTTCGCCAGCACGGGCAAATCCGTATGATGATCTGTCTGAACGAAACGAAAGAAACTATTGGCTGCATTGATCTTTACCAGGCCGATTTTAAGCACAGAAGAGCAGCCGTTGGAATCTTAATCGGCGAAGAAAAACATAAAAAAAACGGATATGCAATGGAAAGCCTTGAAACGCTCATTGAATATTCAATACAAATAGTAGATTTACACAATCTTTATTGTTCCATTCATGCAGATAATCAGGCGAGCATTCAGTTGTTTGAAAAAGCCGGATTCGAACTCGTTGGAACCAGAAAAGACTGGTATTATGAACAGCATGAATGGATTGATGAATTACTCTATCAAAAATGTTTAAAAAAGTATTAATTGTTGTCGGTATTATTGCCGTTATTGGAATTGCTCTGAGCTGGAGTAAAATTTCTGCCTATTTAGACGGTCAGAAAGGAACTGTGAACGCAAAAAGTGAACATTTTGTTCTCGACACAAAATACACGGTTGAAGAAATCGGAATCCAATTGAAAAATGCAAAAATCATTGATAATCTGGCGGCTTTCCTTCATGTTGCGGAGTACAAAGAACTTACTTCTGAAAAACTGGGATCAGGAATGTACAACATCGAGCCGGGAACAACCTACAGAACACTTCTGAATGGGTTTACAAAAAACAGTGCCGGAAACGGAAACGCGGAGATAGAGGTAGAGGTGACATTCAACAATTGCGCTACTATTTATGATCTGGCCGGGAAAGTTTCCAAATGTATTATGGCCGACAGCGCCTCTCTAGCGAATACAATTTTAGATGGGAACACACTTTCAAAATATGATTTCTCTGTAGAAACCATTCCTGCGTTGTTTATGCCGAATTCGTACAGAATGTATTACGACACGGATGCAGAGCAATTCATCGCGAGAATGGCTGAAGAATTCAAAAAATTCTGGACCCCCGAAAGAATGGCACAATTGAAAAAAGTAGGATTAAAATCACCATCTCAGGCTGTTACTTTGGCTTCAATTGTTTACGGTGAACAAGCTAAGAATCCTTCCGAATGGCCAATTATTGCACGTTTATACCTAAACAGAGTAAACACCGGAATGCGTTTGGAAAGTGACCCGACATTTAAGTTTTGCTGGGGAGACCAACTGAAGGGAGTTCAGCGTTTAACCTACGAACACCGAAGTAAAGACTGCCCGTACAACACATATTTACACAACGGTTTACCTCCGGGACCAATTTCAATGCCGCCAACAGGTGTAGTAGAAGCTGTCCTGAATCCGGACAGCAATAATTACATTTTTATGTGTGCTCAGCCCAACTACGACGGATTACACAATTTCGCGGTTGACTACGCAACACATGAAAAAAACGCTACTGAGTTCCAAAACTGGTTATCACAACAGCAATGAAAAGAAGAAACTTTCTCAAAATCGGTTCGCTGGGATTTGCCGGAGCGGCGTTGATTCCATCTTTTGCAAAAGCAGGAATGAAGGAATCTGTTGATTCGAAAAAGAAATTTGTAGCCCCGCCAAAACCCGTTCTGGTTTCAACCTGGGCGCACGGAATAGAGGCGAATCGTGCCGGAATTGAGCTTTTGAAAAATGGTGGCAATTCCCTTGATGCAGTTGAAGCTGCGGCAAAAGTAACTGAATCCGATATCACCAACAGAAGCGTCGGAATCGGCGGCAGACCTGATAAGAGCGGGCATGTTACACTTGATGCCTGTATTATGAATTGGGAATCTCAATGCGGTTCTGTTGGATGCCTGGAAGGAATCGCCCATCCAATTTCAGTAGCCCGTCACATTATGGAAAACACCCAGCACGTAATGCTTGTTGGCGAGGGTGCCAGAAAATACGCAGTAGAACATGATTTCGATAAAATTAAAACGCCACTTCCTGAGGTTAAGAAAGACTGGAAAAAGTGGAAGAAAGAACAAGCCGAGTTAGCCAAACATCCGGAAATCAATCATGAAAACCACGACACAATCGGGATTTTAGCGATGGACAGCGAGGGTAGAATCAGCGGAGCTTGTACAACTTCCGGATGGGCCTATAAGCTTCCGGGCAGATTGGGTGATTCTCCGATTATTGGTGCCGGACTATTTATTGACCAGGAAGTCGGAGGTGCTGTTGCAACAGGTTTAGGTGAAGCAATTATCCGAATTGCAGGCTCGCATACTGTTGTTGAATTAATGCGCCAGGGAATGCATCCGCGTGATGCGTGCAAAGAAGCTGTTGATAGAATTATTGCCAAACATAAAGATCTTACAGGTTTGCAATGCGGTTTCATTGCCATCAATTCAAGAGGTTTAGTTGGTGCATATTCTGTTTTCAACGGATTTAATTTCGCACATACAACTGCTGATTCCGAATCGCTGATTGATGCAGAATTCGATCGTTCGTGGTAAGGAAGATCTTTTTTGTTTTTTGCACACTCTTTTTTACGAGTTTGAGCCTTTCTCAGGAATTAACCTGGAAAATTCTGGATCCGCGAACACAAAAATGGATTCCGCTTGGCACAAAAGGTTCGGTTCAGGAAGCATACATCAATAACGGGCTACTTCCTGATCCGTTTGTTGGAGAAAATGAAAAACTTTTTGCCTGGATTGAGAATTACAACTGGATTTTTGAAGCGCACCTCAATCTTTCAGAAATTAAGACGGATGAATTCTATGATCTGGAGTTCCCGTCAATTGATACCTATGGTGAGGTATTCGTAAATAACGTAAGTGTTGGCAAGGGAGAAAACTCCTTTGTGGCTTATCGTTTTGATGTGAAGCAATATTTGAATACAGGTGATAATGTGATTCGTGTTGTGTTTACTTCTCCTATCAAGGAAAAAGAAGCTGAAGCCCGGCGTTTTGTATATCCAGCACCGAATGACGCGGGTTCGGTAAAAGTTGCTCCTTATTGCAGAAAACCACAATATCAGTTTGGCTGGGATTGGTCATTGCGTATGGTAACAATAGGTTTTTGGGAACCGGCATCACTTGTTAGCTACAAATCCAATTGCGTCATCGGAAAATCCATTTCCACATTCTCAGTTATTGACAATAAAGCGGAACAGAACCACATCCTTTTTCTAAGGAACGACTTCGCTCAAACGGAATATATATGGGAAAGTAAATTATACGGAACGAAAACAGTTACACTGTGGGATGCGCGTGTTGTAAGAACAGATTTCTTGGAGAATCCGGCTCTTTGGTGGCCAAGGGGACAAGGAGAACAGTTTCTATATGAAGATGTTTGGACATTAAAAACTGTCGCTGGAGAAGTCCTGTATCATGATACAATTCAATTTGGTGTCCGAACATCCAAAGTGGTTCAGGAAAAAGACCAGTGGGGAACTTCGTTTGTAATTCATGTCAACAACAGACCGATGTTCTGCAAAGGTGCCGACTACATCCCAGACAACATTTTTCCTGCAAAAATCACAGATGATCAATTGAAAAACTCTGTTCAAACTATGGCTGAAAGCAATTTCAATATGGTTAGAATCTGGGGTGGGGGAATGTATGCAAAAGACGCTTTTATGGAAGAGTGTGATAAACTCGGCATCATGGTTTGGCACGATTTCATGTTTGCCTGTGCCATGTATCCTGGAAGCGATGCTTTTCTGAAAAATGTCGGCTCTGAACTGGAACAGCAAATTCCCAGACTTTCATCACATCCATCACTGGTTTACTTTAATGGAAACAACGAAGTAGATGTAGCCTGGAAAAACTGGGGTTTTCAGCAAACATTTAATCTTTCTGCAGAATCACAAGTTCAGATCTCTGCAGATTACGACAAGCTTTTCAAAGAGCTGATTCCGGAAAGCATTAGCGCTTTTTCAAAAGTACCGTATGTTCACACGTCTCCATTAAGCAATTGGGGAAGCGATGAGTTTTACAATCACGGCACGCAGCATTACTGGGGAGTCTGGCATGGAAAAGATCCTATGAGTAATATGGGAGCTAAAATCGGACGATTCAATGCCGAGTACGGTTTTCAATCGTTCCCGGAATATTCAACTTTGCTGAAATTCAGTAAAACAAGTGAATGGTCACTCGAAAGTGCAAACATGAAACAGCACCAAAAGAGTTACGTCGGAAATTCAATGATTGCAAAACATGCTGATTTACTTTTTGGCCAGTCGAAAAGCTTTGAGGATTTTGTTTATTTCTCGCAATTAACGCAAGCAGAGGCTGTTGAAACCGCTGTAAATGCGCACCGAATTGACAAACCACGTTGTTCCGGAACACTTTTCTGGCAATACAACGATTGCTGGCCCGCAATTTCCTGGTCGAGCGTTGATTATTATGGAAATTGGAAAGCTCTTCAGTATCGAATTAAAAGTTCTTATGAAGATGTTGCAATCTTAAAAGACAAAACCAACCCGGGAATGAGTTACTACTTAGTTTCCGATATTCCAACCGGATATCTTTGCAGGATCAATTGCGAAATTTCCAATTTGGAAGGAAAACTACTTGCGAATTACAATTGTCAGCGGGCTGTATTAAACGGATCCAGCAGGATATTCGAAAACGAATTAGCACTTTTTCAAAATGAAAATTGTTTTGTCAAATTTACATGGACTAAAGAATCAGGTGAATCGCTCCATTTCAATGATCTTCATCTGGTTGAGGAAAGTGATTTCACCAGATCATTCGTTGAGTTATCAGAATTAGTTGTGGATGAAACAACCAAAACAGGGACTATTCAAGTTGCCAGTTCTGCACTTGCGCGCGATTTCTGGATTTATTCTACCCAAATTGGGGTACACTTTACCAACAACTTTGTATTTTTGCAATCGGGAAGACACAAATTTGAATTTACATTTACGGATAAGCAGCCTGAATTAAGTGATTTCTCGTTCAAATTCAGATAATTATCATAATTTTAAGTTCATCTCGTTTAAAAATGTTACCAAGGTATATATATTTGCATTATGGAAGATATAATTTGTATACGACAGCAAGCAGATATTAAACAA